>JADDPU010000530.1:492-1692 GCA_016781725.1 Rubrobacter sp.
GCCTCAGTTTGCGAGCATTGGCCACCAGCACCTCGTGGCCGCATTCCTCGAGCACCCTGCTCACCCACGGCGAGTGAGTACCCGCCTCAATTGCGATGCGCAGCGGCTGCTCCGAACCGAAACGCCGCCTCAGAGCCTCAGGAGTGGTACGCAGCCTACCTTCCTCCACAACCTCGCCGCTCTCCTGATCGATGAGGCACAGGTAGGAGTACTTGTCGCCGAGGTCCAACCCGGCTGTCATCTTCGGTTGCTCTTTGCTAGCATTCATGGTGGGCCGATCCTCCTCTCTGGGCCGTTAGAGCCCGTCAAACATTTGCAGACCCACAGGGTACTGCGTATGGGGGGTCGGCCTTCTCATCTCATCTTCCGAGAACTCCCCCCTACCTTTATGTGTGTCGTCCAGGTACATATCCTGGTGACGCCCATGGGGGCCGAGGATGGCTTGAGAACTCCCCGCCATAAAGATGGCTGTGGAAGAACGGGCGCTATGAAGCCGTAGCCCTTCTCCTCGTTGAACCACTTGACCGTTCCCCGAGCCATGCGTTCGAGTCCCCCTCCTCCGGTTTTGTGTCCCAGCGCACATATCCTACACACGCAGACGGGCATATTTTCTGCGCGACCCGCAAGCCCTTCGGGTAGTATCAGGATTAACCCTCAGCGGCGCGTGGGAAGACTCGTAGCGATCGTAGGCGGCGCGTCAGCCAGTTAGGGGTAGGAGAAGTACTTCCAAACGCCGCCGGGGCGCAGCAAACGCTACTTCCGAGAACGTAACTGAGTCTCTTTCGTCACAGCGTCCGGTCGCTACTATTACCTCTTGGGGCCCATCCCGGAACGTTCAACCCTGGCGCTAGCCGACTACGAAACTTGTCTCGCCTCGCCCACGGACGCGGCCACCGGGAGGACGGTCAGGGCCCCATAACGTGCTCTAGCCGCGGATGAAGTCCGATATGAGGCGCGGCGTGTCGGTGGAAAGGCCGACGACGTCGAGCACCATTGCGTCTAGCGGGTCGCCGATGGTGGATCCGGTCGCGGTCATCCCGACCACGGCGAGCCTCGCGGGGATGCCCGTAACGCGCCTGTACTCGGCGAGCGCCTGAACCGGGTGCCGGTCGCCGTACCAGGTCTCCGAATCGGTGAGGACGACGAAGGCGTCAGCCTCGACGCCCTCGCGCAGGGCGTGGCTCATCGGCAGTGAGGCGT
>JADDPU010000624.1 GCA_016781725.1 Rubrobacter sp.
CGCGGGTCGCCTCTTCCAACTCCTTGGAGGCGTCCCTCATCCGGTCAGCGTTCCTCTCGTCCACGGCCGACCTCCTTTCCCCGCCACTATGATAACCGCTTCGGGTCCCCCGGGGGTCGGTCGGAGGCCTATCCTTCCACCCTTACCTTGTTGGCGTAGAAGGCCACGTAACCCTCTATGTGCTTCGCGGCATCCATTGGCTCGGGATAGTACCACGCGGCGTCCTCAACCCTCTCGCCACCAGCCTCGACGGCGTAGTAGCTCGCGTCCCCCTTCCACGAGCAGTGGGTACTGGTCTCGCTCTTCCGAAGGAGGTCGAAATCCACGGAGTCAGGGGGGAAGTAGTGGTTGCCCTCGACCACCTCGGTGTGGTCGCTCTGCGCCAGGGTAACCCCGTTCAAGGTAGCTCTCGGCACGGTGCGCTCCTCTCGAAAGCCTTCTGCAGCGCTCGGATTATATCCGGCTCGCGCTTGCCGCGATGCTCGGGGGGTTGGTAGCATGGCCCTATGGTCGAGATAGCCGTTATCGGGGGGGATGGTATCGGTCCCGAGGTAACGCGCGCCGGCGTGCGCGTCCTCGAGGCCGCGGCGCAGGGCGACTCCTCTTTGCAGCTGGGCTTCACGGAGTTCCCGTGGGGCTGCGAGTACTACCTGGAACACGGGCGGATGATGCCGGAGGATGCCCTCGAGGAGCTGGCGACCCGCGACGCGATCCTTCTCGGCGCCGTCGGCTGGCCCACGGTCCCAGACCACATCTCCCTCTGGGGTCTCTTGCTCCCGATCCGGCGCGGCTTCGACCAGTACGTGAACCTGCGTCCGGCCCGGCTGCTGCGGGGCGTGAAGAGCCCGCTGGCCGAGCCCGGCGACCTGGACATCACCGTCGTCAGGGAGAACACCGAGGGCGAGTACTCGGACTCGGGCGGGCGGGTTTACCGGGGGACGCCGCACGAGATCGCCGTCCAGGAGAGCATCTTTACCCGCCGCGGGGTCGAGCGGATCATCCGCTACGCCTTCGAGGAGGCGAAGAGCCGGCGGGGGCTCCTCGTCGGGGCGACCAAGTCCAACGGCATCAGCATAACGATGCCGTTCTTCGATGAGATCTTCCGCGAGGTCGCCGAGGAGCACCCCGAGGTGGAGGCGTCCCTGATGCACGCGGACGCCCTCGCCGCGCGGCTCGTCCTCAACCCCGAACGCTTCGACGTCGTCGTCGGCTCCAACCTCTTCGGCGACCTCCTCTCCGAGATAACGGCGGGCATAGCTGGGGCCATCGGCATCGCGCCCTCGGCCAACCTCAACCCCGAGGGTACTTTCCCCTCGCTCTTCGAGCCCATCCACGGCTCCGCCCCGGATATAGCCGGGCAGGGGAGCGCGAACCCGTCCGGCGCGATCTGGGCCGCATCCCTCATGCTCGAACACCTCGGATACCCCGAAGCCGGCTCCAGAATCCTCTCCGCGCTCGAGGACGCCCTCGCCTCCGGGACCAAGACCAGGGACCTAGGCGGCAACGCAACGACGGATGAAATGACGACCGCCGTCATCGAACGCCTGCAGCGTTGATCATGTACAGGCGGTTCGCGAACCGCCCCTACGGGTTGCGCAATTCCCGCCAGATGGCGGGCAGAACCTTCGCCGGGTAGCTCCAACTCACGAACGACTCGCCGTGTTCCCTGAGGCGGTAGCGGATCGGAACCTCCTCCACTCTCATGCCCTTCTGCAACAGGTCGAGGGTCAGGACCTGGGCGTAGTTGTAGTCGTGGATGATCTCGGCCCTGCGCGCCGCCTCGCGGGAGAAGGCCCGCATCCCCGTCTGCCCGTCGGTCAGCCTGCGGCGGGTCAGCAGAGCGAGCAGCGCGGTGAAGGCGTAGTTGCCGATCCTCCGGTGGAGGCTCATCCCACGCACCCCGCCGAGAAAGCGGCTGCCGAGCACGTAGTCGGCCCTGCCGGCGAGGACGGGCTCGAGGAGGCGCGGGATATCCTCGGGGAAGTACTCGAGATCCGCGTCCAGATAGGCTACCGCGGGCGCGCCGGCCTCGACCGCGGCCCGAAGCCCCGTTCGCACCGCCGCCCCAAGCCCCCTGTTCGCGGGATGGCGTACTACGAGGGCGCCGCGCCCGCGCGCGATCCTCGCCGTCCCGTCGGTCGAGCCGTCGTCAACGACGATGGGGGCGAGCGTGTGACCCGGCACGCGCACGAGGGAGACCCGGTCCAGGAGCTCGCCGATCGTGGCCTCCTCGTCTTTGGCCGGAATTACCACGGCCACCGGGTTCAAACCGAGCCCCGCAAGGCGTCGCGGAGGACCCTTCCGGTCGAGCCCTTCGGCGGCTCGATGCCGAGCAGATAGCAGATAGTCGGCGCGAGATCCAGGATCGAAGCGGGCTTCTCGACGGTTCGTCCCCCGACGATGCCGCTTCCCCACATCGCGAACGGGACGAAGCGCTCGCCCTCGGAGAGGTGCCCGTGGGCGCCGATGCCCTTCCCCTGCCCGTGGTCGGCCATGAGGATCACGGCAGTGTCTTCCAGGTAGCCGCGGTCCTCGCACCAGGACATGAACCCCTCGATGAGGCGGTCCGTAATCTCTATGCGCTCCACGTACTCGGGGTAGGCGGTGCCGCGGACGTGGCCGTTCTGGTCCACTGCCAAGAGCTGCAAGACTAGCAACTCGGGGTCGTGGGCCTCCATCTCGCGCCTGGCGGCGGCGATGAGGTTCTGGTCGATCTTGTCGTTGTGCGCGACGCTGGTGACGCTCGCCACGTCGTCCTCCCCGAAAGCGTCTATGAGGTGCGCTATGCCGACGAGCCGCCCCACCTTCCCGGCCCGCCGCAGCACGTCGAAGACGCTCTCCACCCTCAGGCCGAGCTTGAGTACGAGGTTAGAGGTGATCCCGTGCGCCTCCGGCGCCGCGCCGGTCAGCATCGAGGAGAAGCAGACAACCGTGCGCGCCGGGTAGACGGTCTCCACGGTATCGTAGACCGTCCCCCCCTCCATCATCCTCTCCAAGTACGGCTTCTCGGCCTCCCGGAAGCGGTCGAGGCGGCAGCCGTCGATGACCACCACGATCACCCGCTTCGCCAGCGGCGCCCCGCCGTTTACGTCCAGCGTAGGCTCCGAGGGATAGACCGGCTTCCAGTCGAAGAACCTCCGGTGCACGAGAGCGCTCGCGAGCGCCAGCACCGCCGTGAAGCCGAGGACGAGCCCCGCGCGGCCCGCGCTGAGGGGAGCGGAGATCAGGTACTCGAGCGCGAACAGTACAAGGAGGGCTTTGGGCACCTGTTCTAGAAAGTTCCCGCTGGTCGAATCGGGGTTCTCGAGGACCAGCCGCCAGAAGCGGACGAAGTTGGTCTTCGGCGCGCCGGTGCGCAGGTGGTAGTACAGGGTGCCCCAGAAGAACACTGTAAAGAAGACGTAGAGCCCGAGGACGAGGACGAGGGCGCCGGGGTCGACGAAGCGGAAGACGAGCACGAACGCCGCCAGGTAGACCCAGAGCGCCAACCGCAGCTTGAGCGGGAAGTCGTAGCGGACGAAGAGGAGCACGAGCGGGGCCGCGAGCGCGAGCGCCGGGAGCGCCTCGGCCCAGAAGCCAGCCCTCGCCAGGTCCGGGGCGTGCAGCAGCAGGAACGTACCGAGGACGAAGACCGGGTGGAACGACTTGCCCTCGTTGAGGACGTTCCAGATGCGGGCCGCGAATATCTCGAACCTCGAGGCGGCTTTCATCTGCCTGCCCCCTTTCTAGGATGCGGCGTCAACGTCCCTCCTCGACGCGGAAGACGCGGTAGTCGAGCCGCAGGGTCTCTTTGCGGGTAGGGAGCTCCTTCTCGACGGCCGCGAGCCGCGGCAGCTCCACCGTAGCCGCCCCGACCTGCCGGAAGCCCACGCCGGAGACGAGGGGGGCTGGTCCACCGTCCGTGGTGACGTAGACGGCGTCATCGAGGAGCCCTCTCTCCTCGAGGTCGTCCACCTCGCGGATAAAGCGCAAGTGGTCGTAGGGCAGGACGGGCCTGCCGTAGAGGTACTCGAAGGTCGAGGCCGTGACGTCGTAGCCTTCGGGCATCTCCATGTAGACGACCTCGGCGCCCTCGGGGATCTCGCGCTCCACCCGCTCGAAGGCCGCCACCCCGCCGTCGAGCTCCTGGAAGGACAGGATCGGAAGCGTAGTGTAGAGGGTCCACGCGAGCGCCAGCGCCGCGAGAGCGCCCGCGAGCGCCAGGCCCGCCCGCGGCCTCCAGGCTCGCCCGAGCCACCCCCCGAGCTCGACAGTCGCGTGGCCGGCCAGGAGGCAGAGGGCCGGGAAGGCGGCAGGCACGAAGCGTCTGGTAGCCCAGGGCAGGTCGGGGGCTACGTTGGGAACTGCTGCATAGAGGGCCCCGAACGCGAGCAAAGCGCCGAGCAGCAACGCCCGCGCCGCGTCGAGCCGGCGCATCGCCAGCACGAAGCCGACGAGACCTAAGACCGCGACGATCGGGGTCGTGAACCAGACGAGGCGGACCAGGATCTGGGTCCTGTAAGCGTCGAAGTCCCTGGAACCGTCGGGCAGGCTCTCCCACGGGACCGGCAGCACGAAGTAAGCCCACAGGGCGACGGCCGCGACGCAGAGCCCGCCCACGAACGCCAGCCGCCCGCCCCTTACCTCGAGGTACCCCCCGATCCTCGCGCCCCAGCGGCGGCGCACGTAGTACCCGCCGCCGGCGAGGACCGCGAGGACCGCGGCCGCAACCGGCCAGAGCGCGAGCGCCTCCTTCAGGTGGTGCTCGGTGTAGATGACGTAGAGGTAGCGGGCGCCTACGGTGTTAAGGTAGAGCAGCATAACCCCGGCAAAGGCAACGAGCGGCACGCCGGGGTAGAGCCAACGCCAGACGGGCCGGCCCACGATCAGGTCGTACGCGAAGAGCACAGGCAGCGCTGCGGCGGCGAGAAAGGCGTCGACCCGGACGAGCATCATGCCTCCTAGCAGCAGGCCGGCCAATACGCCGGAGAACCCGTCCCCGCCGCGGACGAAGCGGACGGCCAGCCACAGCCCGGCGAGGACCAGTAGCTGGGTCATCACCTCGCTGGCCGGATGGCGCGCCCACCAGACCTGCGCGTAGCTGAGCGCGAGGAGCGCGGCGCCGAGCGCGCCGGCCCACCTCCCGAAGAGCTCTCGCCCCAGCGCGAAGGCCACCCCGACGGAGAGCGCGCCCATGAGCGGCACTACGTAGAGGCTCCCCCACACCCCGCCTACCAGGTTCCCGAAGCCTAAAAGGGCGAACGGCCCTGGGAAGAACTGCGGGACGATGAGGTCCTGCCCGTAGACGTAGAAGCCAGGGTACTTCTTGCCCTCTAGCAGCGGGTGGAACGGGGCCACCGCCCCGACGAGCCTGTCGTGGTGCAGGAGGGCCCCCGCGCGGGCGAGCCTGTCGGCGAACAGCGTGTACACCCCTGGGTCCCTGCTGTTCAGCACGTACTCCGCCGGCCGCCACGCGTAGAGCGCGAGGCTTCCCAGGACCAGGGCCAAGCCCCCGGCGTCCCACCTCGTCACCCGCACCGCAGCGCCGGTACCCTGCCCGAGCGCGAAAGCCCCGACCGAGCAAGCCCCGAACGCCAGGACGATGGCCGGTACCGTGAACCAGCCGGCCAGCGCCAGCAGCGTAAGCACGGGGCACGCGAGGGCGAGGGAGACGGCGGCCCGCAGCGCGTAGAGCTCGAAGTGTCCGTCGCCCTTGCGCGTCAGGCGGCTCCCGAGAAAGTGGCCCGGAAGGTACAGGACCGCCAGCAACAGGGCCGCGCCGAGCAAGCCCTCAGGCCGTAGCCCCGGCGAGGCTCTCCAGGCTCGCGGCCCACCCGGCCTGCGCCGCTATGCCCTCCTCGAGCCCGACGCGCGGCCGGTAGCCGAGATCGCGCGCCGCCCGCCCCGAGTCGGCCCAGGTCGAGCGCACGTCCCCGGGCGCCGCAGGCCCGTAGGAGGCCTCGACCGTCCTGCCCGTAACCCGCCGGACCGCCTCCAGCATCTCGTCCACGCTGGCGCGGGTCCCCCCGCCAACGTTGTAGACGCCGGGGGGGGCATCCAGCGCGGCCGCCGTGGCGTCAACGGCGTCGCCTACAAAGGTCATGTCCCGCCTCTGGGACCCGTCGCCGAAGATCTTTACCGGGCGCTCTCTGTAAGCAGCGGAGATGAACTGCGAGAGGCCCATCTCGGGGCGCTGGCGCGGCCCGTAGACCGTGAAGTACCGCAGGACGGTCGCCGGAATCCCCCGCTCCCTGGCGTACAGGCCCACAAGCTCCTCCGCGGCGAGCTTGGAGAGCGCGTAGGGGGAGGCCGGCCGCCGCGGGTCTTCCTCGCGCACGGGTCCGCCCCGGTCCGAGCCGTAGACCGAGGAGGAAGAAGCGTAGACGAACCTTTCGACACCACCACGAACGGCAGCCTCGAGCAACCGCTCCGTGCTCAGGACGTTCCGCTCGAGGTACTTGGGGAAGTTGGGGCCCCAACTGCGGCGCACGCCGGGCTCGCCGGCCAGGTGCACGACGCGGTCCGCGCGACGCAAGAGCCCCTCGAGGTCCATGCGCGCAAGGTCCCCCTCAATCAGCCGGAATCCCTCCCGTCCCAGCGCTCCCGCGAGGTTGCGCTCCTTGCGCCACCGCGCGTAGTAGCCAGTGAAGGCGTCGACCCCGATCACCTCGTGCCCGTCCGCGAGCAGCCGCTCCACCAGGTGCGACCCGATAAACCCCGCCGCCCCACAGACCAGTACCCGACTCATCCGGCAGGCTCTTTGATCCAGCTCACAAACCCTCCGTCTACTCCTTGACTGGACACCGGGCCGTAGACTACCCTGACCAGGATGCTATTGCAAACGATTGTCATTATGAATATGACCGAGATCACGGCGGCGTCTCGTGAGGACCCGCCACGCAAAGGAGACGGATGAAGTTGAGTTTTTCCGGCAGGCTGTGGGTCCTCCTGGTCGCGCTCGCCGCGCTAGCGCTGCTCGCGGCCGCCTGCGGCGAGCCGCCCCCCGACCAGTCGGCCGAGGGAGGCGGACAGTCCGCCGGGGAGACCACCGGCGAGGGTGCCACGGAGGAGACGACTTCCGAGGAGACCACCTCCGAGGAGACCACCTCCGAGGAGACCACCGCCCAGGAGGCGTTGACGCCCGGCGAGGGCTCGTTGGTGGTCTACTCCGGGCGCAGCGAGGAGCTCGTGGGTCCGGTCTTCGAGCAGTTCGAGGAGCGAAGCGGGGTAGACGTTCAGGTGAGGTACGGGGAGACGGCCGAGCTCGCCGCGACCATCCTGGAGGAGGGCGAGAACAGCCCGGCCGACCTCTTCTTCGCCCAGGACCCTGGGGCTCTCGGGGCCCTGGACGACGAGGGACGTCTGACCGAGCTTCCCGACGAGGTACTCGACGCCGTCCCCGCGCGCTTCAGGGCCGACGACGGCGACTGGGTAGGCACCTCCGGCAGGGCGCGCGTGGTCGCGTACAACACGGAGGAGCTCTCTGCGGGGGATCTCCCCGACTCCATCTTCGACTTCACCGACCCCCGGTGGGAGGGCAGGATCGGCTGGGCCCCGACCAACGGCTCCTTCCAGGCTTTCGTGACCGCGCTGCGCGTTCTGGAGGGAGAAGACAGGGCCCGCGCGTGGCTCGAAGGCGTCCAGGCCAACGACCCCTTCGTCTATCCGGACAACCTGACAGCCGTGGAGGGGGTGGCCTCCGGCGAGGTCGACGTCGCCTTCGTAAACCACTACTACCTCTTCCAGGTGCGCGAGGAAGAGGGCGAGGACATACCGGTGCGCAACTACTACCTCAAGGACGGCGACCCCGGGGCCCTCGTCCTCGCGGCGGGCGCCGGGATCCTCGACGGCGCCGAGAACCCCCAGGCCGCGGAAGAATTCCTCGAGTACGTCCTCTCCGAGGAGGCCCAGCAGTACTTTGCGGACGAGACCCACGAGTACCCCCTCATCGAGGGCGTCGAGATCGACGAAGAGTTGCCCCCCCTCTCGGAGATACAGAGCCCAAACGTGGATCTGAGCAACCTCGACGATTTGGGGGGCACGCTGGAGCTCTTGCAGGAGACGGGAGTGCTCTAGGATGACGGCTCCCCCTACCGGTCTGACAGAGCGGGTACGGGGTGGGAGGGCGCGCCGCGCTCCCGTGCTGTTGTGGGTGCCGGCGGCGGTCGTGGTGGCGGCGATGCTGCTGCCCCTCGCCTACCTCGCCGTACGCTCGCTCGAGGGTGGTTGGCAGGAGGTCGCCGAGGTAGTCCTCGACGGCGAGACCCTCGCGGTGCTCGGCCGCAGCGCGCTGCTCGCCGCCACGGTCACGGCGGCTTCCGTGGCGATCGCCGTCCCTTTGGCCTGGCTGACCGCGCGCACAGACCTCCCTGGCAGGACCGCGTGGGCGGTGCTGGCGGCGCTGCCGCTAGTGGTCCCCTCCTACGTCGGGGGGTTCGTGCTGGTGAGCACCTTGGGACCGCGCGGGATGCTCCAGGGGTTCCTGGAGCCGCTCGGGGTGGAGCGGCTGCCGGAGATCTACGGCTTCCCCGGCGCGGCGCTAGCCCTGACGCTCTTCACCTACCCTTACGTCTTTCTGACGGTGCGCGGCGCCCTGAGGGGCATGGACCCCGCGATGGAGGAGGCGGCGAGGAGCCTTGGCAGCGGAGGTTGGGAGACGTTTTTCAGGGTCACGCTCCCGCAGCTGAGGCCGGCGATCATGGCAGGCGCCTTGCTCGTGGCGCTCTACGCCCTTAGCGACTTCGGGGCGGTCTCGCTCCTGCAGTACGACAGCTTCTCGGCCGAGATCTACCTGCAGTACCGCTCGGCCTTCGACCGCACCCCCGCGGCGATTCTTGCCCTCATGCTGGTCGCGCTCACGATAGCGGTGCTGCTCGTCGAGGGCCGCACCCGCGGCCGGGGCCGCTACCACGGGAGCACCGCGGCCAGGCCCGCCGCGACTGTCGCGCTCGGACGCTGGCGCTGGCCCGCGTTGCTCTTCTGCGGCGGGGTCGTCGTCCTGGCGCTCGCCGCCCCGGTCGGCGTCCTCGTGTTCTGGCTCGTGCGGGGGCTGGCCGAGGGGGAGCCGCTGCGCCCCCTGTGGACCGCGGCGTGGAGCTCGGTCTACGCGTCCGGGCTCGCGGCGGGGGTCACGGTGCTGGCGGCATTTCCGGTCGCGATCCTCTCGGTCAGGTACAGGGGGAAGGCGTCGGGTCTCGTGGAGCGGACTACGTATCTGGGGTACGCGCTGCCAGGGATCGTGCTCGCCCTCTCCCTGGTCTTCTTCGGGGCGAACTACGCGCCGTGGGCCTACCAGACGCTCGGCCTACTCGTCTTCGCCTACGCCATACACTTTTTGCCCCAGGCCGTAGGGGCGGTGCGCTCCGGGCTCTTGCAGGTAAGGCCGAGCGTCGAGGAGGCGGCGCGCGGGCTCGGGCGCGGCCCGCTTCGCGTAGCTGCTACCGTAACGGCCCCGCTGGCGAGCGCCGGCATCACGGCGGGCGCCGCCCTGGTATTCTTGACGACGATGAAAGAGTTGCCAGCAACCTTGCTCCTCGGTCCCACGGGCTTCGAGACGCTTGCCACCAGGATCTGGAGCGCCACCTCCGAGGCCTTCTTCGCCAGGGCCGCAGCGCCGGCCTTGCTCCTGATAGCGCTCTCCGCCGTCCCGATGTACCTGGTAGTGATCAGGGAGCGCGCCAAGTGAGCGCCGCGGTTCGTCTCCTAGGCGTCAGCCGCAGCTACGGCACGGTAGCGGCTGTGCGGGGCCTCGACCTCGAGGTGGGCAGCGGCGAGATCCTCGCCCTCCTAGGTCCCTCAGGGTGCGGCAAGACGACGACCCTGCGCCTGATCGCGGGCTTCGAGACCCCCGACGCGGGCACGGTCGAGGTCGGCGGCAAGATCGTGGCCGGCGCCGGCACTCGTATACCCCCGGAGAAGAGGCGGGTCGGGATGGTCTTCCAGGACTACGCCCTCTTCCCCCACCTCAGCGTCGCCCAGAACGTAGCCTACGGGCTCCCCAACGGCAAGAAGCGCAAGGCCCGCGTCGAGGAGGTGCTGGCCCTCGCCCACCTCGAGGGCCTCGGCGAGAGGATGCCCCACGAGCTCTCCGGCGGCCAACAGCAGCGCGTCGCCCTCGCAAGAGCCCTGGCGCCCGAGCCCGCGGTAGTCCTGCTCGACGAGCCCTTCTCCAACCTCGACGCCGCTTTGCGGACACGTGTCCGGATCGAGATGCGCGAGATCCTCACCGACGCGGGGGCTACGGCGGTCTTCGTCACCCACGACCAGGAGGAGGCCCTGAGCCTGGCCGACGAGGTGGCCGTGATGATGAACGGCACGATCGCCCAGAAGGCCGCGCCGGAGGACCTGTACCACAGCCCCGCCAGCCGCGAGGTCGCGAAATTCGTGGGCGAGGCAAACTTTCTGCGGGGGACGGCCGGGGAGGGCTGCGTGCGCTGCGTCCTCGGGGAGATACCCGCCTCGTGTCCCTACAACGGCGAGGTCGAGGCCATGCTGCGCCCCGAAGCGCTACGGCTTACCGCAAGCCCCGAAGGCGACGCGACCGTGGTCGGCAGGGAGTTCTACGGCCACGACCAGCTGCTCAAGATCCGTCTCTCCTGCGGCGACGTTCTTCACTCCCGGCTCGGCGCCGGCCCAGGCCTCAAGGTCGGCGACCGCGTCAGCGTCGAGGTCGCAGGACGCGCGGTCGCCTTCCCCACGGCCGCCGACCTGTAGGGGCGGTTCGCGAACCTCCCCTACTACCCGGCAGCGTACGGCGCCAGTCTCTCCGCGTCGAAACGCAGGCCCGTGCCTGAGGTCTCCGTCGGGCGGACGTGGCCGTTCACTACGCGTTGGGGCTCTTGCAGGTACTCGTCGAGCGCGAAGGCGTGTTTTTCAAGGTAGACGGGGTTCTCCGAGGCGCAGAGGAGGTGTGCGCTCAGCTCGTCGGTGTAGTGGCTGCTGGTCTTCAGGCCGGCCTCGTCGGCCATCTTCAGGGCCTCGAGCGAGGCGGTTATGCCGCCGTTGGTGATCGGGTCTATCTGCAAGACGGCGGCCGCCTCCTCCTCGACGTAGCGCCTGAACTCGTGCGGCGAGTGCAGGCTCTCGCCGACGGCAATGGGAACATCCATCTCGCGCGCGAGGCGGGCGTGTCCTGCGACGTCTTCGGGGATCGTCGGCTCCTCGTACCAGTAGAGCCCGTACTCTTCCAGGCGGCGGCCGCGCTCGAGGGCCTCGTCAGTGGTCCAGGCCATGTTGGCGTCGACCATCAGGTCCACGCCGTCGCCTATAAGCTCGCGGACCGCGCGGATTCGCTGCTCGTCCTCGGTGGGATCGGGGCGTCCTATCTTGACCTTCACGCCGGGGAAGCCCCTCTCCAGGAAACCCTCGGTCTGGGCGAGCAGGCCATCCAGCGGCTTCGGCAGGTCCACGCCGGAGCCGTAGGCCGGCAGGTCGCGCGCTTCGGCGCCGAGGAGGGCGTAGAGCGGCTTTTCCTCGCGGACGCCGTAGAGGTCCCACAGGGCGACGTCCACCGCCGCGATCGCGAACGAGGCCAGCCCGCCGCGCCCGACGTAGAGGAGGCGCTGCCACATCAGGTCCCAGATGGCCTGGATCTGCGCGGCGTCCTGGCCCGAGATCAGGGGTGCTATGTCGTGGTCTATGAGCGCCTTCACCGCGCGGCCGCCGCGGCCGATGGTGTACGTGTATCCGTGGCCGGTCAGGCCCTCGGCGTGGAGCGAGAGCGTTATGAGCTCCTCCGTGTCTATGGCGCCGTGGCCCGCGTCGCCCATCGGCTCCAGCGGCAAACGGTAATAGTCCGTCTCGATGCGCTCTATCTTCAAGTGGCTCTCCCTCTCGTGGATCTCCTCAAGGTTCCTCTCCCCGTACGAGGCGCTCCGCAAGCTGCTCGGCGGCCCGGTAGCACAGCGCCCACATCGTCAGCGTCGGGTTCACGCCGTGGCAGGTAGGGAAGACCGCCCCGCCGAAGACGTAGAGCCCGGGCGTGTCGTGCACCCGCAGCTCGGGATCCACGACCGAGGCCGACGGGTCTTCGCCCATGCGGCACCCTCCGAGGTCGTGGCTGCTGACTACACCCCCGAAGCGCGGGCCGCGCCAGGTCTTGGTGGCGCCCATCTGGCGCAGGATCTCCTCTGCTTTCCCCTCCATCCAGTCGGAGAGCCTGTGCTCGTTCTCCCGCATGTCGTAAGTGATGCGGACGAGGGGCAGCCCCAACCCGCTCCTGTCGCGGTGGCGGGGATCCAGGTCCAGGAAATTGCCCTCGTAGGAGAGCGCGTCCGGCTGCAGGCGGACCGCTGCCCAGTGCTGCCAGGTGCGGATGTGCTCCTTCCAGCCCTTGCCCCAGGAGGGGACGTCGGGCGGCAGGGCCTCGCGCGTCACCCCGAGCGGCAACCGCTGGTTCTCGACGTTCGGCGTCGCACCCCCGACGAAGCCGTGGGAGGGTGAGTCGAAGTCCGCCGCCACGAAGTCGTCGAGGCTCCACATCTGCGCCGCCGGGCCTGTGTGCCCGTTGAAGACGGTGTCGGGGAAGAACCCGAACACGTCGGCCCACATCTTGGTCATGAAGTGCCTGCCGAGCTGGCCGCTACCGTTGCCGAGCCCGCCCGGGCGACGGTCGTCGCCGGAGAGGAACATCAGCCGCACGTTCTCGAACGTGTAGCCGCACAGGATGACCGTGCTGGCCTCCTGGACGCGGAGCTCGCCCGCGGCGTCCACGTACTCGACGCCGCCCGCGCGGCCGTCCGGGCCGGTCAGCACGCGCAGGACGCGGCAGTGGGTCCTGAGGTCGAAGTTCCCGGTCGCGAGCGCCTCGGGCACGCAGGTCAGGGCGGGGTACCAGCGGTCGTCGTAGTAAGGCCCGAACCCGCCGCCGCTCCAGGGGGTGTAAGTGTTGGCCGGGAAGCCGTTGTAGGGAACGCTGTTGGCGGCGACCGGCGTCGGGTAAGGGTGCAATCCCAGCGCCTCGGCAGCTTCGCGGAACGTCTCGCCGGTCCGGAAGCGCCGCATGGGCGGCATGGGGTAGGGCTTGCTGCGGGGCACGAAGGGGTTGGCCTCGCCGTCGCCCGCGACGCCGGCCAGGTACTCGACCCTCGTGTAGTACGGTTCCAGGTCGTCGTAGGTGACGGGCCAGTCGGCCAGAGTGTGCCCTTCGGGCAGGACCTTCTCGCCGAAGCTCTCGCGCACGTGGGAGAGGTAGCGGAAGTGGTGCGGGTGGCAGCGCCTGAGGGCCCCGCCCCAGTGGATCACCGACCCCCCCACCGTGTTCATCATGCGCCCGAGCGTGTAGGTAGCCTCCCTCGTGGGTTCGCCCTCCCTGAGGCGCCAGCGCGGAGTCTCGGAGAGAAACTTGGGGCCCATGGCGCCCCTCGCGTAGTACGCGGAGGTGAGCTCGTCCGGGACGAAGTCACGCCTCGTCCGGTAGGGACCGGCCTCGAGGCCAACCACTTTGAGGCCGGCGCGGGCCAGGATCGGGGCGATAAGCGCCCCGACGGCGCCGACGCCGACGAGCACGACGTCCGCCGCTCCCGAGGGAGGCGCAGCACCCCTCTGCGGGTCGTAGCCGGGGATCTCGACGGGCTCGCCCGTCTCTCCGGAAGGCGAGAAGCCGGCGTCTTGGAGAGACCGGATCTCCCCCCCCTTCGTCACCGGCTCGGTCGCGAGGTTCTCCTCGGCCGAATGCTCCATCCAAACCCCCGGATGGCCGAGGAACCTCCAGCCCATCTTGCCCCGGTTGCCGCCATGGACGGGGTCGGAGAAGAGGCCCTCCCGCGCGTGGTTGCGCAACATCAAGAAGAACTCCTGCTGCGCCGGGACGCGAAAATCCGGCAGGTCGCCGGTCTCAAGGTCGGAGAGCAGGCCGTCCTGCTCCTCGGCGCGGCAGTCGGCGAAGAGGGCGCCGTGGCGGGCGCGGGCGGCCCGGTCGAGCGCCGCGAGGCCGAGACGGTAGGATTCGGCGGCGTCCCTGTAGGCGCCGGAGAGGGCGCGGTCAACGTAGGCAACGACCCCGATCTCCGCCGCGCCTGGGCCGTTCTCGTCGGCGGGGAAGAAGCGCTCGAAGAGCGCCGCGGCCGTCCGGCCCTCGTGCGGGTTCAGGGAGATAAGGCCCGTCTGTGTGTCCATGCCCACCCCTACGTCCCTACCGCCGTCGTCATGCCTCGCGGCCCCGTCGTTACCCGAGGTCCGACGGCGCCTCGTCGACGGTCGACGGGTCGTAGCCGAGGTAGACGGTCTTGCGGCGGAAGTAGCGCTCGTAGCCGTACGGGCCGTCGTCGCCGCCCATACCGGAGAGCCGGTAGCCGGTGTGGAAGCCCTGGAGTTGCTCGGGACCGATCTTGTTGATGTAGACCTCGCCGAAGTCTATGTCGTCGATGGCCCGCATCGCGCGGTTCAGGTCCCTGGTGAAGATATAGGCGCTCAGGCCGTAGGGTGAGTCGTTGGCGAGGTTTATCGCCTCCTCGAAGTCGTCGAAGGCCTGGATGGGGAGCACCGGGCCGAAGACCTCGTTTTGCACGATGTCCATGTCGTTGGTGGCGCCCGTGAGCACGGTGGGCTCGAACCAGTATCCCTTCTCGAACTCCTCGCCCTCGGGACGGCCGCCGCCGAGCGCGACGGAGGCCCCCTGCCTCACTGCGTCCTCGACAAAGGACTCGACCTTGACCAGCTCGGGCTCGCTTACCTTCGGCCCCATCTGCACGTCCTCGCGCATCGGGTCGCCCATGCGCAGGGAGCTGGCCCGCTCCACGAAACGCTCGACAAACTCGTCGTAGAGGTCCCTGTGAACGTAGGTGCGCTCGTTGCAGGTGCAGACCTGGCCGCAATTCCAGAAGCGGGCGTTTACCGCGTTCTGCACAGCCGCGTCGAGGTCGGCGTCCTCCAGGACTATGAAAGGCGCCTTTCCGCCCAACTCAAGCGAGACGGGGGTGATACTCGCGGCGGCGGCTGCCAGGATCTCGCGCCCCGCGCGAACCGAGCCGGTGACGGTCACCATCTGGGTGAGGGAGTGGCGCACCAGCGCGTCGCCGACGATGGGGCCTGCCCCGGTGACTACGTTGACGATCCCGGGCGGCACCCCGACCTCCTCCAGGATCCCGGCGAGCGCCAGGGCGGCGAGCGGCGTGTTCTCGTGGGGCTTCAAAACTATTGAGTTGCCCGCCATGATCGCCGGGGCTACCTTGCGGGCGAAGATCGCCGCCGGGTAGTTCCACGGGGTTATGGCCGCGACGACGCCGTAGGGGACGGACTTGACAAAGAGCTGCTCCCCCGCCTCGTCCGGGGCGAACATGCTGCCGACCTGGGCTCGGTCGAAGGAGGCGTAGTAGTCGAAGAAGCCGGCCGCGGCCCCGATCTCGCCCCGCGCCTCGGTGATGGTCTTGCCCTGCTCTGCCACGACGAGCCGCGCCAACTCCTCCTGCCTCGCCCTGATACCGTCGGCCACAGCCCTGAGGACCGCGCCACGGCCGACGCCGCTCCTGCGCCCCCAAGACCGCTGCGCCTTCTGGGCGGCCTCGAGCGCCGCCTCGACGTGGGAGGCGTCGCCCTCGGGGGCCTCCGCGACGGTCGATTCGTCGGCGGGGTTGATGACGGGGCGGGTCTCGTCTGACTCTACCCAGGAGCCGCCGATCAGCATAGCGGGCTCGCGTTTTAGAACACTGTTGAGGTCCATAAGTCCTTTCGGGATCTCAGCGGTTTGGTGTGCTTGTCAGGTATCTCTGGCTCGTCAACACAGGACGGCCCCGTTGCTCGGGGGGAGTGGACACTATACCCTCTGCCTGCGGGTCAGGTAAGCCTGCGCCACGACCACGACTATCAAGAAGAAGCCGCTCACAAGCTGCTGCGCGTAAGAACCGAGGGTGCCTACCTGGTTGATCAGGTTCTGGAGTATGCTGAGGAGCAATACCCCGGCCAGCGACCCGCTTATCGAGCCGGCTCCCCCGGTCAGTAGCGTGCCCCCCACGACCACCGCCGAGATGGCGTCAAGCTCCCACGCAAGACCACCGTTGGGATCGCCGGCCGAGAGCCTGGCGGCGAGGAGGGCGCCGGCGAGGCCAGCCAGGGCGCCGCTCGTGGTGTAGGCGATGATCTTGGTGCGGTCCACGGGGAGGCCCATCAGCCTCGCCGACTCTTCGTTCCCGCCGATGGCGAAGATGACCCGCCCGTAGCTCGTGCGCGCGAGGACCAGCCCGCCGACCGCGAATGCGACGAGCACGACGATGATGGGGACGGCGACGCCAAAGATCTGGCCCTGACCGAACCAGGCGAAAGGCGACCCCCCGTCGATGCCGATGGGCCTCTCCCCGGCGAACGCCAGCGCCAGGCCCCGGATGCCGAGCAACCCCGCCAGGGTTACGATAAACGGGGCCATCTTGGCCTTGGCGATCAGGAGCCCGTTGCCGAATCCGATCAGCCCGCAGAAGAGGGGAGGCAGGATCAGGGCGAGCGGCCAGAAGACCGGCACGGTGAGGGCGGCGAGTACGCCACCGAGGGCAAGCAGCGACCCGACCGACAGGTCGATGCCCCCGCTGATGATCACAAAGGTCATTCCCACCACGATCAGCCCGAGGAAGGCCCCCTGGAGCACGATGTTCTGCAAGTTCTGCGCGGTGAGGAAATTGTCGAACGCCAGGGCGGAGACGGCGACTACCAGTATCAGAACGGCGATGGCCCCGCGCTTCTGGAGCGTCGTGAACAGCCGCTCGCGCCACGTAAATTTTCCGCCGGTGGTATGGGGGTCAGCAGTCCGGGTAGCCATCTAAGCGGTCCCCCTCCCCTTCTGCAGGTAGACGGCGACGAGGATGATCGCGGCCGTGAGAACCTGGGCCCAGGTAAAGGGCAGATCGTTCGCTATAAAGGTGTTGGTGATGAGCTGTATCAGAAGCGCCCCCATCACCGTGCCCATTATCTTCACCCTGCCGCCGCTCAAGGGCGTCCCCCCAACCACCACCGCGGTGATGGCGGAGAGCTCGATGAGGAGGCCGATGTTGGAAGGGTCGCTCGCCCCGAGGCGCGCCGTCGCCACGATCCCGGCCAGCGCTGCCAGCAGAGCGCTGATAACGTACACCGCGAGGAGCGTCCGGCGCACCGGGTGCCCCGACAAAAAGCTCGCCGAGCGGTTACCCCCGACGGCGACCACGTACCTGCCGAACGTGGTGCGGTTGACCAGGAACCCCACCACGAGCACCGCCGCGGCCGCCAGGATCACCGGCGCCGGTATGCCGAAGAGGCGTCCCTGCCCCAGCCAGAGGACCGTCGGATCGGTAATCGGCAACGACTGGCCGCCGGCGAAGATCTGGGCAAGCCCCCTCCCCCCTACCAGCAGGGCCAGCGTGGCGATGATCGGCTGCACCCCGACGAAGGCGACGAGGCTCCCGTTTACCAGCCCGGCCAGGGCGCCCACGAGGAGCACCACGAGCACCGCGACCGGCCAGCCGTACCCGAGGTAGAGCGGGAGGAAGGCCGAGGCGAGCGCCATCACCGACCCGACCGAGAGGTCTATACCTTCGGTCCCTATCGCTAGCGCCACGCCCAAAGAGACCAGGATAATGGGCGAGACCGTGATCAGCAGCGTAGAGAGCGTCACCACCGAGGCGAAGTTGGGGGTGACGATGAGGTTGAAGATCACAAGCACCACGAAAGCTACGTACACCCCGCGGCCGCGCACCCAGGAGGTCGCCGTAGAGACGTCAAAGGACTTGTCCGCCGCCGCCCCCCTAGCCATCCGCGTCCCTTCCGTTCTCCTTGGCCCCGTTCCCCGAGTCTTCGCCGTGCGCGAGCAGCTCCATCAGGTTGCCCTCGGTGATCTCATCCTCTGAGAGCAACCCGACCACGGCGCCGTCCCTCAAGGCGACCACGCGGTCGCTGCCCTCCGTCATCTCGTCCAGCTCCGAGGAGATAAGAATGACGCCGAGTCCCTTCACGGCGAGGTCGTCGACGAGCTTCTGTATCTCCGCCTTCGCCCCCACGTCGATGCCGCGGGTCGGCTCGTCCAGGATGAGCACCTTAGGGTTCATGCACAGCCAGCGGGCCAGGAGGACTTTCTGCTGGTTGCCGCCGGAGAGCTCCCTGACCGGCTGATCCGGGCTCGAAGCCTTGATGCCGAGGCTCTGCATGAACTCCTCGACCAGCTCGTCCTGGGCCTTCTCCGAGACCAGGCCCGCGCGCGCGAGCCTCGGCAGAGCCGCGGCGACGATGTTCTCCTTCACCGAGAGGTCGGGTATGATGCCCTCGGATTTACGGTCCTCTGGCAGAAAGGCGATCCCGGCCTTTATCGCCGCGGCGGGGGAGCCCATCTTCACTTCCTCTCCCCCCACCTTGAGGGATCCTGAGTCGACAGGCTCGGCCCCGAAGATGGCCTTGGCCGTCTCGCTCCTCCCGGCGCCGAGCAGGCCGGCGAGGCCAACCACCTCGCCAGGGTGGACGGTGAGGGAGACCTCGCGAAGGCGGGGGTGTTGGGTTAGGCCTTGCGCCTGGAGGACCGGCTCTTCGGCCGTCTCGTGTTCCTCGCCGAAGCCGGTGGCGCCCTCCTTCTGGACGTCGGCGAGCTCCCGGCCTAGCATGTGGGCTATGAGTTGCAGGCGCGAGAGCTCGGCTAGCTCCCCGGTGTGCGCCACCCGGCCGTCGCGCAGGACCGTCACGCGGTCGCAGATCTCATAGAGCTCGTCGAGGCGGTGGCTGACGTAGATCACGCCGACCCCCTCCTGGCGCAGCTGCCGGATCACCCCGAACAGCGTCTCGACCTCCCGCGCCTCGAGCGACGAGGTGGGCTCGTCCATGATAACCGCCCGCGCGTCCACCGAGATGGCCCGCGCGATGGCGACCATCTGCTGGACGCCGAGGCCTAGGGAGCGTAAAGGCGCTGTGACGTCGGCCCTGATGCCGTAGCGTTTAAGGATCTCGTCAGCCTCCCGGTTCATGCGGTCGCGGTCGATGAGCCCAAGGCGCCCCCTGGGCTCGCGTCCGAGAAACACGTTCTGGGCCACGCTGAGGAGCGGGATCAGGTTGACCTCCTGGTAGATCGTGCTGATCCCAGCCTCCTGTGACTCGCGCGGCTCGGAGAACGAGACCTCTTCGCCCTGGAAGAGGATCTGGCCCTCATCCGGCCTGTACACCCCGGTGATGACCTTGATCAGGGTAGACTTACCCGCGCCGTTCTCGCCGACCAGGGCGTGCACCTCTCCGGGCCGTAGCTCGAAGGAGATGTCGTCGAGGGCCAGGACGCCGGGGAACCGCTTGGTCACCCGGCGCACCTCGAGGACCGGGGCTTGCTGCTCCATCGTTCCGATCCTTCCCCTAGTAGGTCTCGTCCAGTTTCTCCTCGGCGTTCTTCGGGGTGTACACGTCGTCCTGGACTATTATCTTCTGCGGTATTGGCTTCCCGGCCAAAAACTTCTCGATGGTGTCGAAAGCCAACGGGCCGAACCTGGGGTTGGTCTCGATCACGGCGTTGATGTCGCCGGTGATTATGGCCTGCACTGCCTGCCTGGTGCCGTCGATGGAGACTACCTTGACGTCCTGCCCGGGGTCCTTGCCGGCGTCTTTGAGGGCCTGGATGGCCCCGAGCGCCATCTCGTCGTTCTCCGCGTAGACCGCGTTTATATCCGGGTTGGCCTGTATGAGCTGCTCCATGACCGTCTGGCCCTTGGTCCTGAGGAACTCACCGGTCTGGGAGGCGACTATCTCCATGTCGGGGTACTTCTTGAGCTCCTGCTCGAAGCCCTCGGTGCGGTCGATGGTGACCGAGGCCCCCGGCGTTCCCTCGAGCACGGCGACCTTGGCCTTCTCGTCGGTGAGGTTGGCCATGATGTCGGCGGCCTGCTTCCCCTGCTTGAAGAAGTTCGAGCCCATGAAGGTTATGTAATCCTCGCAGGGCGTTCCCGCCGTCTCGCGGTCGATAAGGAAGACCGGCACTTTGGCCTGCTTGGCGGCGTTGAGCGCGGGATCCAGACCCTCCTCCAGGAGCGGCGCGATGATAAGAGCGTCCACGTCCTGCGCGATCATGTCCCTTATGTCGGAGAGCTGCTTGGACGCCTGCGACTGGGCGTTGGTATACAACAGCTTGACATTCCGCTGCTTCGCCTCGCTCCTTATGGACTCGGTCTCGGCGATGCGGAACGGGTTGACCTCCTTCTCCGGCTGCGAGAACCCGACGACGGCGTCCTCGAGCGCGAGGTCGGGCGGGTTGACCTTGCAGACGTCCCCGCTGGCCTGGGCCACGTCTTGCTGGGCCTTCTCGCCCCCGCCCCCCGACCCCTGCCCCTCCGTCTTGGCGCCAGGAGGGGCGCACGCCGCGATCAGCGCCAAGGCCAGCACCAAGGCAGCCAACAGGCCGACTATCCTCATCGATCTCATCCGTTTATCCCTTCTCTCCCTTTATTGCCTTACAGCTTACGCTACGGCGAACCGCCGTTCTACCTCTTTTTTATCTCTTGCTTTTGCTCTCCCAGCAGGACCGATCCCCGGCCCGAATGCGCAAGCACAGGGGTATAGCGATGAGCAGGACCCCACGAACCTC
>JADDPU010000352.1 GCA_016781725.1 Rubrobacter sp.
AGGCCGTCGGCTTCGCTCCCGCCCGCCACCGGACCCGAAGGGCGCCCCCGTCAGTGAGTGGCGGGAGCGCCCTTCTAGGTTGGCCTCCGGATGAGAGATCTTGCCCGAAGAAGGCTGACACCCAAGCGACGATACGCTAGGCTAGGGAGGCGGGCGGCCAAGAGGAGGCGCGGTTTCTTGGGCATCGTCGTCCAGAAGTACGGCGGGAGCTCTGTGGCGACGGCGGAGCACATAAAAGCCGTCGCGGAGAGGGTGAAGCGGGCCCACGACTCGGGCCTCGGCCTCGTCGTGACCGTCTCGGCGATGGGGAAGCAGACGGACCGGCTGCTCAGGCTCGCGGGCGAGGTCAGCCGCGACCCCTCGCCGCGCGAGATCGACCAGCTCCTCTCGACCGGCGAGCTGCAGTCTGTTGCGCTCCTGGCGATGGCCCTCCACGACCGGGGGGTAGCGGCCACCTCGCTCACCGGGCCGCAGGCCGGGATGAAGACCACCGGGCGCTACGGGTCAGGCATGATCTCCGAGATCCGGCCCGACCGACTGCGCGGGCTGCTCGCCGAGGGGCAGGTCGCCATCGTGGCGGGCTTCCAGGGGGTGAACGCTCTGGGGGACATAATGACGCTCGGGCGCGGCGGGTCGGACACCACGGCCGTAGCACTCGCGGCGGCGCTTCGGGCCGACCGCTGCGAGATCTACACGGATGTGGACGGCGTCTACACGGCCGACCCGCGCATCGTACCCGAAGCCCGTCGGATACCCGTGATCCTCTCCTCCGAGATGGCGGAGATGTCGTGGAGGGGGGCCAAGGTCATGCACCCGCGGGCGGTCGAGCTCGGGGCACTCTACGGGGTCGAGATCCACGTGAAGAGCTCCTTTGCGGAGGGCCCCGGCACGATCATCACTGGAGGTAAAGGCTTGGAGCACCTCGAAACCCGCGAGACGGTGGCAGGCATAGTCCACGACCTCGACGTCTCGCGCATCACCCTCACCGGCATAAAGACGGGCCCGGGCACCATGAGCCGCGTCTTCTCGCCTCTGGCCGAAGCCGGCATCTCCGTCGACGTCATCGTCGAGAGCGCCCCGAAGGAGGGCGCCTCCGACATCGCCTTCACCGTAAGGCGCGGCGACTTCCGCGAGGCCCTGCGGCTCGTCGGCGAGGTCGCTGACTCTTTGGGCGGCCGGATCGAGGGCGAGGAGGAGCTCGGCAAGGTCTCCGTGGTGGGCACGGGGATGCTGAACCGTCCGGGCTACGCGGCGCGGATGTTCGCGACGC
Source organism: Rubrobacter sp. (assembly GCA_016781725.1). Lineage (GTDB taxonomy): Bacteria > Actinomycetota > Rubrobacteria > Rubrobacterales > Rubrobacteraceae > Rubrobacter_D. Next base: position 1,271 of record JADDPU010000352.1, read on the forward strand.
TCGGGGAGGCCGGCATCCCCATAAGGCTAGTCTCGACCTCGGAGATACAGGTGACGTGCGTGTTGGCCGCCGGGCGGGTAGAAGAGGCGGTAAGGGTATTGCACAGGGACTTCGAGCTGGAGGAGAGAGATGTTTAGCGGCGCGTTCACGGCCCTCGTCACACCTTTCAGGAACGGGGAGGTGGACGTGGAGGCCCTCGAAGGGATGGTCGAGTTCCAGATACAGAACGGCATTCACGGCCTCGTGCCCTGCGGCACCACGGGCGAGACCCCGGCCATGACCGAGGAGGAGGATAGGCTCGTCATAGGGACCGTGGTGAGGGTCGCGAACGGGCGGGTGCCCGTGATCGCGGGCAGCGGCTCCAACTCGACCGACATGGCGATCAAGTACACCAAGATGGCCGAGGAGGTGGGCGCCGACGGCTCCTTGCAGGTCGCCCCCTACTACAACAAGCCGACCCAGGAGGGGCTCTACCGCCACTTCGCCACGATAGCCGAGAGCACGGAGCTACCCATAATCCTCTACAACATCCCGGGGCGCACGAGCGTCACGATAGAGGCCGAGACCACGGCCCGCCTCGCCGAGATCCCGAACATAGTCGGGACGAAGGAGTCGACGCTCTCCATGAACATGGCGATGGACGTGATGAGGCTCTGCGGGGATGACTTCGACCTGCTCTCGGGCGACGATCCGGTGACGCTGCCGCTGATGTCGCTGGGTGGGCGGGGTGTGATCTCGGTAGCCTCGAACGTCGCCCCGGCTGCCGTCTCTGACATGGTTAACGCCCTCCTGGTAGGAGACTGGGAGCGGGGCCGCGAGCTCCACTACGAGCTCCTGCCTCTCTTCCGCGCCCTCTTCGTCGAGACCAACCCGATCCCCGTAAAGACGGCCGCCTCGATCCTCGGGCTGTGCTCCGACGAGATGCGGCTGCCCATGATCCCGCTCCAGGGCGAGAACCTCGACACCCTGCGGCGCGTCATGGAAGAATCCACCCACCTCCTCCCGACCCCAGAGGAAGTGTGATCCGGGTAACCATCATCGGGGCTGCCGGCCGCATGGGCCGCGAGCTCTGCCGCGCCGCCTTAGAGACCGACGATATCGAGCTCGCGGGCGGCACCGTCGAGCCAGGAGCCCCCGAGCTCGGCTCTGACCTCGGCGGGCTGTGCGGAGCGGGTGCGGCGGGCGTAGCCGCCACCGAGGACCCGCCCGAGGACGCAGGGGTCCTGATCGAGTTCACCACACCCGAGGCGACCATCGAGCACCTCGCCTACGGCAAACCGCACGTGGTCGGGACCACGGGGCTCTCAGGCGAGCAGCACGCCCGCGTCGAGGAGGCGGCGCGTGGCGCTCCCATCGTGCTAGCCCCCAACATGAGCGTCGGGGTGAACCTGTTGCGCGACGTGGTGCGCGAGCTCTCCGCGAAGCTCGGCGCCGACTACGACCTCGAGGTCGTCGAGGCGCACCACCGCAACAAGAAGGACGCGCCATCAGGCACCGCCCTGCTTCTCGCGCGGGCCGCCGCCGAGGGGCGCGGGAGGGCCCTCGACGAGGTCGCCGTCTACGGGCGGGAGGGCCACTCGCCGCGGAATGAGGGCGAGATCGGGATCCACGCCCTGCGCGGCGGGGCCGTCGTCGGGGAGCACCGCCTGATCTTCTACTCAGGGGCTGAAGAGGTAGAGGTAGTCCACCGAGCCCTCTCCCGCCGCACCTTCGCCGACGGCGCGCTGCGCGCCGCGCGGTTCGTCGCGAACGCCCAACCTGGCCTGTACTCCATGGCCGACGTGCTGGCGGGCGGCCCTCCCAACCTGCGGGGGTAGCACAGGGCGCGGTCTCAGTAGGAGGGCGGTGGCGGGCCCCCGAGCGCCCTGCGGGTCGCCTCGCGCGCCTCCTGCTCGTATCTGACGCCGCCGCGCCCGTCCCGGGTGGAGTCCAGGATGATCCTGAGCACCTCCTCGGGCGAGTCGGTGAGGCAGAGAAGGCCGAGGTCGGCCTCCGAGACCTTGCCCTCGGCGGCCATCGTGTCGCGCAGCCAGTCGAGGAGGCCCTTCCAGTACGAGGAGCCGAAAAGGACTATGGGGAAGTTTCGGATCTTGCCGGTCTGGATCAGGGTGAGCGCCTCGAAGAGCTCGTCCATAGTGCCGAAGCCGCCCGGGAAGATGACGAAGGCCTGGGAGTACTTGACGAGCATGGTCTTGCGGACGAAGAAGTACCTGAAGTCCACCTCCACGTCCACGTACGGGTTGACGTGCTGCTCGAACGGCAGCTCTATGTTGAGCCCCACCGAAGGCGCCCCGGCCTCCCGCGCCCCGCGGTTTCCGGCCTCCATGGCCCCAGGCCCCCCACCCGTGATGACCGTGAAGCCCGACCCGCCAAGCAGGCGCCCCATCTCGACCGCAGCCTCGTACATCGCGTCCCCTGGGCGCATGCGCGCCGAGCCGAAGAGCGTCACCGCCGGGCCGAGCTCGGCGAGTTCCTCGAACCCCTCGACGAACTCGCCCATGATCCTCAAGACCCGCCAGGTGTCCGTCCCCGTAAACGCCGCCCGCTCGGGCCCCGACAGCAGCCGCTCGTCCTCGGTCCGGCGCCGCCGGCCTCCCGGCTCCATATGACCCTCGTCCTTCATGACCATAATCTACCGCAGCACCCGGCCGAACGCCGTCTCCCACCGAGAGACGCTAAACTCTCCCATACGAGCCAGCTAGAGAGGAACCCATGACCGACCACACCTCCCCCACTGCTTCTACCGTACCCCTGATCCCACGCGAAACCCTCTTCGGCAACCCGCAAAGGGTGGCCCCCCGCCTCTCCCCCGACGGGGAGCGCCTCGCCTACCTCGCCCCCAGAGACGGCGTCCTGAACCTCTGGGTAGGACCGGTCACAAGCCCGGTCGGCGGGGACGACTTCGAGCCTGTGACCCACGACCGCAAACGCGGTATCCGGATCTACTTCTGGGCCGAGGACGACCGGCACATCGTCTACCTCCAGGACGAGGGCGGCGACGAGAACTGGCGCGTCCACGCCGTAGACCCCTCAACCAGAGAGGACCGCGACCTTACTCCCTTCGAAGGCGTACAGGCCCAAATAGTGGACAAAAGCATCCACCATCCGGACACGATGCTCGTAGCGCTCAACCGCGAGAACCCCGAGTTGCACGACGTCTACCAGCTCACCCTCTCTACGGGCGGGCTGGATCTCGTCGCCAAGAACCCTGGCAACGTCGTGGGTTGGGTCGCCGACGTGGAGTTCCGGGTGCGGGCCGCCCTGGCCGCCACCGCGGAGGGGGGGTTCGACCTGCTCCTGCGCGCCGAGGCCGGTGATGAGGCCGAATGGCGCAAGCTTCTCGGCTGGGGCAAGGAGGACGCTCTATCCAGTGGTCCCGTGGGCTTCAATGAGGACGGCGGGAAGATGTACCTCCTCGACTCGCGGGGGGCCAACGCCGCGAGGCTCGTCCTGCTCGACCTCGACACCGGCGAGACCGAGGTCCTGGTCGAGGACCCGCGCTACGACGTCGGCCAGGTCGTGAGGCACCCCGAGACCCACGAGGCCCAGGCGGCGGCCGTCGAGCGCGCCCGCACGGAGTGGGTGGTGCTCGACGACACTATCAGGGAGGACTTCGCGGCCATCGAGGGCTTGAGCCGCGGGGACTTCGCCCTGGCGAGCCGCGACCGGGCCGACGAGAGCTGGCTCGTCGCCTTCACCGCTGATGATGGCGGCGCCTCGTACTACGCCTACAACCGGGGGTCAAAGCGCGGCGAGCACCTCTTCGACGCCCGGCCTGACCTCGCGGACTACGAGCTCGCCAGGATGGAGCCGATCTCCTTCACCTCCCGCGACGGCCTGACGATCGAGGGCTACCTGACGTTGCCGCCGGGAGGACCCTTCGAGGGCCTGCCGATGGTGCTCAACGTGCATGGCGGGCCCTGGGCGCGGGACGGCTGGGGCTACGACCCCGAGGCCCAGTGGCTCGCCAACAGGGGGTACGCCTGCCTCCAGGTCAACTACAGGGGCTCGACCGGTTACGGCAAGGAGTTCCTGAACGCGGGCAACAAAGAGTGGGCCGCCAGGATGCACGACGACCTCGTGGACGCGGTAGGGTGGGCCGTCGAGAGGGGTGTTGCCGACCCCGAGCGCGTCGCGATCTACGGCGGCTCCTACGGCGGGTACGCAGCGCTCGTCGGGGCCACGTTCACGCCAGACCTCTTCAGGTGCGCCGTAGACATCGTCGGTCCGTCTAGCCTGATCACGCTCATCGAGAGCATCCCGCCCTACTGGAAGCCGCTCGTCGCCACCTTCCACGAGCGCGTCGGCAACCCCGAGACCGAAGCGGACTTTCTCAAGAGCCGCTCCCCCCTCTTCTTCGTTGACCGCATCAAGATCCCGATGCTGGTAGCCCAAGGGGCCAACGACCCGCGCGTCAAGCAGGCCGAGGCGGAGCAGATAGTCGCCGCGATGAGGGAGAAGGGCATAGACCACGAGTACCTGCTCTTTGAGGACGAGGGCCACGGCTTCGCCCGCCCCGAGAACCGACTCGCGTTCTACGCCGCCGCCGAACGCTTCCTGGCCAAACACCTCGGCGGACGGGTAGAAGAGTAGGGGACCGCTAGTCCCCTTCGGGCGAGACCAGGGTCTCGACCCAGCTCACGTCGACGCCCATCCTCCCGGCGATCTCCTCGTCGGAGAGCCCGAGGCGCCGCAAGCGCTCGACCTCCTCGGCCAGACAGAGTTCGCCTTGGTCCTCCACGTACGCTCGCCGTCCTTTCAGAGCCAGTCTACTGTGACGGTCAGAGGGTAGCATGCGGCGCGGGTGCGGACGGGTCGCTAGAGGGCCGGGGGCACCTCCAGGGTCATGCCCGGGTGGATTGTGGATCCGGAGAGGTCGTTAGCCTCGCGGATGGCCTCCAACTTGGGCCTCGGGTCCTCCCCTGGCAGGGTGTTCTCCTCGGCGATCTCCCAGAGCGTCTCTCCGGGCGCGACCGTGTAACGCACGGTCTGCGGCCCGGCCCCGGCCCCACTGC
>JADDPU010000002.1 GCA_016781725.1 Rubrobacter sp.
CCGAGCTCGACCCACCGCTGGAAGGCGCGGTGCACCGAGGAGTCGTCGGGGAACTCCTTCGGGAGGCGGTTCCACTGGCAGCCGGTGCGAAGCCGGAAGATGACGGCGTCGAGGACGGCCCGCTGGTCCCTCAGCCCGAGAGCCCCTTTCCCGAAGCGGCAACTCGGGTCGAACGTTACAGCCGGCGCGTTCCCGGGTCAATGGGAGGCGTAAGGCCACAGGTCTCAGGCTCCAGCTTGCCGCGCTCCCGCGCAGACGATTCGGCCCGCCGCGCCGTCCCGTTGCCGAACACGGCGGCCCTTCCCCGCGGATCTACCTGAACTAAACGAACGCGTCTATGCCCGTTATCTCGTGGCCGATTACGAGGGACTGAATGATGTCGGTGCCCTCGTAGGTGTAGACGATCTCCATGTCCGAGAGGTGCCTCGTCACGTGGTACTCCAGGAGCACGCCGTTGCCGCCCATGATGTCGCGGGCGTCGGCGCAGATTTGGCGGGCCTTCCTGGCGTTGTTCATCTTGGCGAGGGATGCCATCCCGCCGGTCATCTTGCCCGCCTGCTCGAGCCTCCCCAGCCGGAAGCAGATGAGCTGCATGGCCGTGATCTCGGCGAGCATGTTGGCCAGCTTGCTCTGGATGAGCTGGAACGAGGCTATGGGCTTGCCGAATTGTACGCGCTCCTTGGCGTATTGCAGGGCTGCCTCGTAGCAGGCGACCGCGTGCCCGACGGCCTCCCACGCCACCCCCGCCCGCGTCACCGTGAGCACCTTGAACGTGTCCTCGAAGGAGTTGGCGTTCGCGAGTTTGTTCTCGGCCGGGACGCGCACGTCCGTGAGCTTTATGTCCGCCTGCCACACGGCCTTCTTGCCCATCTTGCCGTGTATGGGCTGGGCCTCGTAGCCGTCGGGGTAGGAGCCGTCGTCGTTCTTCTCGACGACGAAGGCCTTGACCTCTCCGTCCTCGACGTCGCGGGCCCACACGACGACGACGTCGGCGAAGGTGCCGGCCCCGATCCAACGCTTCTCGCCGCTCAGGACGTACCCGTCGCCCTCGCGCCTCGCCGCCGTCTCCAGCATCACGGAGTCCGACCCGTGCTTCGCCTCGGTGAGCCCGAACGCGCCCATCTTCTCCATGCGCGCCATCGCCGGCAGCCACCTCTGGCGCTGCTCCTCCGAGCCGCACATAAAGATGGTCCCCATCGCCAGCCCCGAGTGAACCCCGAAGAGGGTGTTGAGGGAGCCGTCGCCGCGCGAGAGCTCGATGGACGCGAGCCCCAAAGCCACGTTGCTCAATCCCGGACAGCCGTACCCCTCGATGGTCCCGCCGACGATGCCGAGGTCCACGAGCCTGGGTAACAACTCTAGCGGCATCTCCGCCTTCTCCCAATACCCGTTTATGACCGGGATGACCTCCCGATCCGCGAACTCCCGCACCCGGTCGCGGACCCCCCGCTCCTCGTCCGTGAACAGTTCGTCCAACACGTAGTAGTCGGTCCCCAAAGACCTGGTGACGTCGGCGATCACTGTCGCCTCCTCCTCCGTTTCGCCCTCTCCGCAGCCGGCTCGTAAACTTACCCCAGTACCTTTTGCGAACTTATTATGGGTGTTATATCAGTTTTGACAAGTTTTCCGTCATGAAAGTTATTGTTGCAAGAGACCTGGTAAAGTACCATGGCGGATAGCTT
>JADDPU010000633.1 GCA_016781725.1 Rubrobacter sp.
GTAGAGTTATGAGTCCAAGCGCCATTGTCGAGGAGCAGGTCTTCACCGAGATCAAGCGCCTCAGCTTCTCTGGGCTCGACGAGATGAGCCTGCTAAGGGAGGTGATCACGCGCCTACAGCGCGTGGTACCGTTCGATGCCTATTGCGGCATTACCATCGATCCTCTGAGCGGGCTTATCACGGGCATGGTCGACGAAGGGCTGGGAGGAGAGGAGGAGGGGCGCTTCTTTTTCGAGCACGTCTACTTCGAGGATGAGGCGCCCGATTTCAACCGGATGGCGCGAGATCGGCAGCCAGTGGCCCTACTCTCCGAAGCCACAGGGGGCAACCTCGAGCGCTCCCTACGTTGGCGGGAGTTGCAGCGTCCTCTGGGCTTGGGGCATGAGGCGCATGGCGTCCTCACCGTAGACCAGGAGGTTTGGGGCGGCATCTGCGCGGTACGGGGGATCGACCGCCCCGACTTTAGCCCCCGCGAAGTCGCCCTCGTGCGTCGTATTGTTCCGCAGGTCAGCGCGGGTCTGAAGGCGGCGATGCTCCGCTCTCGGGCTACTTTCGAGGACGATGGCGACAGTGCCCCTGCAGGAGCAGCCCCAGGGGTGCTGGTCCTCGACCAAAGGGGCTGGGTCTTACACCACACGCAAGCCGCCGAAGCCTGGCTAAAGGACCTCGGGGACCTCGGCCCCGGCTGGCGGGAGGGAGACGGCCTCCCCGTTGCCGTATGGTCGGCCGTCGGGGCCCTGCGCCGCGCGCTAAGCCCGCAAACCGAGCGCGACCGGGCCAAAGTCCCGCGCGTCTGCGTGCGTGCGAGATCCGGTCGCTGGCTAACCCTGCACGCTTCCATGAGCGAGCCGCGCCAACCGGACGGGTCGGGTGAGACTGTGATAGTCATAGAGCCCGCCGGGCTCAAAGAGATGACGTGGCTCAACACGGCAACCTACGGCCTCAGCCCCAGGGAGGAGGAGGTGGTCGGGCTCGTGGTGCGCGGTGCTTCGACCCGTCAGATCTCCGAGGCGCTCTACGTCACCGAGGACACGGTCCAAAAGCACCTGCAGAACGTCTTCGGCAAGGTCGGGGTAAGGAGCCGCCAGGCCCTCGTCAAGCGGCTCTACCTCAACACCATCTTCCCGTAGTTCTCCGACACACGCCGCGAGAGGGCTCTCCGTGGCCGGAGTCGCCCGACCTTCCCTACCGGCTGGGACGTCGTCGTGCGACAGCCGCCCGCGCTGCTACCGGCTCCAGACGCTCCCCGAGCGTCCACCCACCTCAGGACGCGGCTCTGAGGGACTAGCTGATCTTACGGAAACCTCGGATGTTTCGTCATGGGAGACTTGTCCAAAGAACTAGCCGGAGCGTTTGTTCACTGCGTGTTATGGGCAGCGCCCTACTGCCGGATATCGTCGACGTCGTGGCATTTGCCGGGTTCGTTCCTCTTCTTTATGAACCTCGCGGCGTCGCTTCCGGCGTCGGTGGTCGCCTGGACGGAGCCGGAGCTCGATAAAGAGCTTGCGGAGAGGACGAACGGGCCGGTGCCTAGTCGGAGTCCTTGAGGTAGAGTGCGGGATCCCCAGTGGTCATCGACAGCCACTCCGGCTCGCTCTTTTGCGTCGCGGATCCGGCATCCGCAGCACCGGATATCTGTTCGGCGGCCGATACTTGCGCTTCTTCGTCCGTCCTCCCGGTGGTGCGCTTCGCGTCGGTGTTCATCCTCTCGATACCCCTTTCTCGAGGTCCTTGGCGCCGAAGGGGGGCCGGGTCTCCGGCTCCCCCTTCCATCTGTGCAGCCCGATGCCTACTACTTCGCGAACTGCTGCTCCTCGGTCGAGCCGGTGAGGGCGGTGGTGGAGGCGGCGCCTCCGGCGACGACCTGGGCGACCTCGTCGAAGTAGCCGGCCCCGACCTCGCGCTGGTGCTTGGTGGCTGTGTAGCCGTGCTCCTCGGCGGCGAACTCGGCCTGCTGCAGCTCCGAGTAGGCGGCCATCCCCCGCTCCCGGTAGTTGCGGGCGAGCTCGAACATGGAGTAGTTGAGCGCGTGGAAGCCCGCGAGGGTGACGAACTGGAAGCGGTAGCCCATCGCCCCGATCTCCTCCTGGAAGCTCGCTATCTCCTCGTCCGAGAGCTTCTTTTTCCAGTTGAAGGACGGCGAGCAGTTGTACGCGAGCAGCTTGCCGGGGAACTTCTCGTGGATGGCCTCGGCAAAGTGCTTTGCCTGCTCGAGGTCTGGTGTAGAGGTCTCGCACCACACCACGTCGGCGTAGGGCGCGTAGGCGAGGCCGCGCGCGATCGCCTGCTCGATGCCGGGCTTGACACGGTAGAAGCCCTCCATCGTCCGCTCGCCGGTCAGGAACGGCGCGTCCGCCGGGTCGACGTCGGAGGTGATCAGGTTCGCCGCGTCGGCGTCGGTGCGCGCGATGATCACGGTCGGAACACCCATCACGTCGGCCGCGAGCCTGGCGGAGACGAGGTTCCTGACCGCCTGGGAGGTCGGGATCAAGACCTTGCCGCCCATGTGGCCGCACTTTTTCTCTGAGGCCAGCTGGTCCTCGAAGTGGACGCCGGCGGCACCGGCCTCGATCATGGCCTTCATCAGCTCGAAGACGTTGAGCGCCCCCCCGAACCCGGCCTCGGCGTCGGCGACTATCGGGGCGAACCAGTGGATCCCGTTGCGGTTCTCTGCGTGGTGGATCTGGTCTGCCCGCTGCAACGCCTGGTTGATCCTCTTGACCACGTGCGGCACGCTGTTGGCCGGGTACAGGCTCTGGTCCGGGTACATGTGCCCGGCCAGGTTCGCATCAGCCGCCACCTGCCAGCCGGAGAGGTAGATCGCCTCCAAACCAGCCTTGACCTGCTGCACCGCCTGGTTCCCCGTCAGAGCCCCAAGCGCCCTGACGAAGGGCCGCTCGTGCATCAGCCGCCACAGACGCTCGGCTCCCATCCGGGCCAGCGTGTGCTCGATCCTCACCGACCCCCGAAGCCGCGCCACATCATCCGCCGCGTAAGGGCGCTCGATGCCTTCCCAGCGCTCGCCCTCCCACTCCCGCTCTATCGCGTGCGTCCCGTTCTTCCCGTTCTCCACAGTTATCTCCTCCGTGAATCGAGCCTGCCTCTACACCCTGCATTATGCACTTATATACTCACATATGTGCACACCGGGCGCGCTAAACGCCCGTCTCCTTGTTGTCGGGCGGGGGTACGTGGCCCACGCTCCGCGGCAGGAGGACCGGGGCCGGCCGCCTCTTGACTGGGCCGGTCCGGGTCCTCGGGGTCTCTTTGGTGGTCAGGATGCTCTCTCCCGCCTAGTCCAGGTACTCGTAGCCTGGGAGGGTCAGGAACTCGACGAACTCGTCCTGGGTCGAGATACGGTCGAAGAGCTTGGCGGCTGTTCCGAACTCGTCCTGCTCCCAGCGCTCGGGGCCGACGATGTCGTTTTTGATCTTCTCTAGCTCCTCGTCGAGGACCTCGCGGAAGAGCTCCACGGTCACCTCGGTGCCGTCCTCGAGGATGCCTTTGGGGTGGTGGATCCACTGCCACACCTGGGCGCGGCTGATCTCCGCCGTTGCCGCGTCCTCCATGAGGTTGAAGACGGGCACGGCGCCGCGGCCGGCGAGCCAGGCCGCGAGGTACTGGACGCCCACGGAGATATTGTTGCGGAAGCCGTCCATCGTGATGGGCCCTTCGGGCTTCTCCAGGAGGTCGGCGGCGCTCGGGTTCACGTCGGGACGCTGCTTGTCGATCTGGTTGGGTTGCGGCATGTACTGGTCGAAGGCCTGCTTGGCGAGCCCGACCATCCCGGGGTGGGCTACCCACGTCCCGTCGTGCCCGTCCTTCGCCTCGCGCTCCTTGTCCTCGCGCACCTTGTTGTTGGCGAACTCGGTCCACTCGGGGTCGTCGCTGCGCGGGATCTGGGCGGCCATCCCCCCCATCGCGTGCGCGCCACGCTGGTGGCAGGTCTTGATGGTCAGTAGGGAGTAGGCCCGCATGAACGGGACGGTCATCGTCACCATGTTGCGGTCCGGGAGGAGCATGTCGTGCTCGCGGAACTTCTTGATGTAGCTGAAGATGTAGTCCCACCGTCCACAGTTCAGGCCGGAGGAGTGCTCGCGCAGCTCGTAGAGGATCTCGTGCATCTCGAAGGTCGCAAGGATCGTCTCTATGAGGACCGTCGCCTTGATGGTCCCCCGCGGAATACCTACCTCGTCCTGGGCCGTGACGAAGATGTCGTTCCACAGCCTCGCCTCGAGGTGGCTCTCCATCTTGGGAAGGTAGAAGAACGGGCCGTGGCCGAGGTCTAGGAGGTTCTTGGCGTTGTGGAAAAAGTAGAAACCGAAGTCGAAGATCCCGCCAGGGACCTGTTTCCCGTCGACGAGCATGTGCTTCTCGAAGAGGTGCCAGCCGCGGGGGCGGGCTATCAGGATGGCGACCTCGTCGTTGAGGGTGTAGTGCTTGCCCGTCTTCGGGTCGTCGAAGGTTATGGTCCTGTTGATCGCGTCGCGCAGGTTGATCTGGCTGTCCAGCATGTTGCTCCACGTCGGACAGTTGGCGTCCTCGAAGTCGGTCATGTACGTCGGGGCGCCGCAGTTGAGCGCGTTGATCAGCATCTTCCGATCCGGCGGACCGGTGATCTCCACCCGCCTATCCTGCAACGCATCCGGTATCGGCGCGATCTTCCAGTCGCCCTCCCGGATCTCCCGCGTCTCGGGCAAAAAGTCCGGCATCTCGCCGGCGTTGATCCTCTCCTGCCTCTCGGCCCTCTTGGCGAGCAGCTCGTCGACCCGCCCAGAGTACTCACGCGCGAGCTTCGCCACGAAAGCTACTGCCTCGGGCGTGAGGATCTCCCCGAACTGCTCCGAGACGGGGGCCGTGAACTCGACCCCTTCCGCATACGTGCGCGTCGTATCTGCCATGGCCCTTAGCCCCTCTCTACCGCTTCCAGAGTCAGGCTACTGTAGCAAGCCACGGCGTCCGACGCTTGGAGCAAAGAGACGCCTACGCCGCAGTCCGCCCCTCCCGAGCGGCCTCCCGCGCAATCCTCTGCACGTAGACGATGCACGAGGTCGGCACGCAACGCCACCTGTAGAGGACCCGGTACTCCTCAAACCCTATCCGCACCTGCGTCCCTATGGTCGGAGCCTCCTCCTCGTAACGGCGCTCCAAGATCTCCTCCGTCTGCGGGTCCCTGTACTGAACCGGGATCATCTCGGCCTCCTTAGCCTCTCTCTACCTTGCGAGCAAGATAACAACCCTCTTGCTATCAGTCCAATTGTTTGCTTGAATTAACGTCATAGAGGAAATTTATATCGGGAGGTGCAGGTGCTCTTCGGGCAGTTGGAGTGTTTTCTCGCGGTGGCGCGGTTAGGGAATCTGAGCCGGGCGGCCGAGGAGATGTTCCTGACGCAGCCGACGCTCACGGCGCGGTTGAAGGCGCTTGAGGAGGAGGTTGGAGACCGGCTCTTCGTGAGGACGAGCCGGGGGATGCGGCTTACGGACGCGGGCAGGGAGCTCTTGCCCTATGCGGAGAGGACTCTTAGCAACTTCGAGGAGGGGAAGCGCCGGTTGGAGGAGCTCAGGGGGGCTTCGGGGGGTCGGCTCTTGATCGGGGCTTCGCCCGGCGTAGGGACTTACGCTCTGCCCGGGCTTTTGGAGAGGTTTGCGGCGGCTTATCCGCGGGTCTCCGTCTCGGTGAGGACGGGCCATTCGGAGGAGATCCTGGAGATGACCCTCAAGGAGGAGGTGCAGCTCGGGCTGACGCGGGCGATGCGCCACCCGGAGATAGAGAGCTTGCGCCTGTATGACGACGAGCTTGTCCTGGTCGTAGACCCTGGCCACCGGTTCACCCGCAAGGGCTCGGCCGAGCTCGCCGAGATCGGGGAGGAGCAGATCATCTTCTTCGACCACGACTCGAGCTACTTCGAGCAGACGCACGCCCTGTTCCGCAACGCCGGCTTCAGGGAGCTCAGGACGATGGAGGTTGACAACATCGAGGCGGCCAAGAGGATGGTCGAGCACCGGCTCGGGGTAGCCTTCCTGCCCCGCACGGCCATCGTGAGGTCCGTCGCGGCCGGGAACCTCGTCCTGATCCCGGTCTCAGAGAACCCCGAGATGACCCGCACCATCGTCGCCCTCAAGCGCAGGGATACCCCGGCGAGCGGCCCCGTAGCCGCCTTCCTCGAGGTCGCGAGCACGCTCGGCGAAGCGCAGGACAGGGCCGAGCTCTCCCCCACCCTGGCTACCGAGTTCGAGAACCTCCAGCTTATAGACCTGTTCACGT
>JADDPU010000268.1 GCA_016781725.1 Rubrobacter sp.
CAACGCGGCTCACCGCCGAGCTCGGCCGGCCGCCACTCGTCGAGGAGATAGCGAGGGAGGCCAACGTCTGCCCGGAAGGCATCATAGAGCTCATGAAACTCTATCTCGACACCAGCGTCGTATCCCTGGAGGACGAGGAGGGGGTGAATCTCTCGGCGATCAGGAGCCTCCAGCACGAGAGCTTCTCGCTACCGATAGAGGATCGCATACAGCTCGAGCGGGCGCTGGAGTCCCTCTCTGAGGTGCAGCGCAAGGTGGTCTACCTCTTCTTCTACAAGGACCTCTCGCAGACGGAGATCGGGAAGCGTCTCGGATTCTCCCAGCGCAAAGTCTCACGCGTCGTGACCTCCTCCCTCAAGGCGTTGAGGGATTCTTAAGACGTGAAAGGGGTGGGCCGCGTGGCACCTCCGCCGACACGGGCAACACGTGCCTGGACGGTTTCGTCAACGCCTCTCGCACGATCAAGATAGCCGGAACAGTGAGACCGTCTACCTCTCTTGAGGCGAACGACCGCCCCGGCTACTACGGCGTCAGGACCTGGGGCTGGCGGGAACTCTGGGGGTAGGGCTTACCTCCGCTTTATCGCCACGACTTCGAGTTCCGGGAAGGCCAAGTGGTGGATCGCGTACTCGGGCGTCAAGAGCGCCGACGCGAAGCGCAAGGCGTGGGCGACGGTAACGAAGTCGGCCAGGACGCGGCGGGGTCCAGGGTCTCCTGGCTGCGAACGCCACCGCAGCCCCGAGAAGCCGGAGCGCCGAGAACACCGTCGGTACCCTCGTGGGACCAGCTTTGTTTGTAGACAACACGCCTTCTGCGCTACCCTGTGACTACCGGGACGCTGTGCCCGGGGACGACGGCGGATTTCGGGACCGGCCGCCAGCGAGTGACCGCTGGCTCGCAATGCGATTAAGGTATCCTGTGGACTCTCATCCTGGTATATACTTGTGGTATATACCGGTGGAGGTTTGGCGTTGGAGACGGCGAAGCTGTTTATGAACGGGCGTAGTCAGGCCGTGCGTCTACCGATGGGCTTCCGCTTCGAGGGCGAGGAGGTGTTTATCAAGCGGGTGGGCAATGCCGTGGTACTGCTCCCCTGGAGCGACTCGTGGCAGACGCTTTACGAGAGCCTCGAGGCGTTCTCGGAGGACTTCATGGAGGAGCGTGGGCAGCCGGCCTTCGAGCAGGCCCGTTCCGAGGCTCCGTTCGACTAACTCCTTGATCCGGATGCTCGACACGAACGTGTGCATCCACCTCATCAGGAGGAGACCCCGCGCGGTACTGCGGAGGTTCGAGGGGTACACCGTCGGCGAGATCGGCGTGTCCTCCGTGACCGTCGCGGAACTGCGTTACGGGGCGGAGAAGAGCGCCCACAAGACCCGGAACAGGGAGGCTCTCTCGCGGTTCCTGCTGCCGCTGACCGTCGCGGAGTTCGGCCAGGACGCCGCCGCCGCGTACGGGCGCGTCAGGGCGGCTCTGGAAACCGGGGGGACGCCCATCGGTCCGCTCGACACACTCATCGCGGCCCACGCCGTGAGCCTGGGAGTGACTCTGGTGACGAACAACGTCCGCGAGTTCGGACGGGTCCCGGGGCTCGAAGTTGAGGACTGGGTAGGCGAGGCGGGGCCGCCGGAAGGGCCGTCGTAACGCCGACCATCCCGACCGCCGGATGGCCGGGATGGTAGACG
>JADDPU010000452.1 GCA_016781725.1 Rubrobacter sp.
TGATGCGGGTGGTGTCGAGCTTCGGCACGGGGTTGGCGACGACCAGACGGTCGTTGACCTCGAGCGCCGGGGTCTCGGGGAAGAGGCTCGCCGTGTGGCCATCCTCCCCGATGCCGAGCCAGATCAGATCGAACCGAGGAGGGTCTTCCTCACCGAAGAAACCCCGCAGCTCATCCTCGTAGGAGAGGGCGGCCTCGTCGGGGGGCAGCTCGCCCCGCATCCGGTGGACGCTGCCGACGGGGACATGATCCAACAAGGCCTCGCGGGCCATGCGGTAGTTGGAGCCCTCGTGATCCGGGGGCACGCTTCTCTCGTCGCCGAAGAAGACGTGGACCCTCTCCCAGTCGATCGTCTTGGCAAAGTCGCGCGCCAGGAGCCCGTAGGCAGCCTTCGGGGTCGAGCCTCCGGCGAGCGCGACGGCGAAGCGGCCCCGCTCCTCGAGGGCCCCGGCGGCCTTCGCCGCGAACTCGCGGGCGGCGGCCCCGGCGAGCTCTGCGGGGTCCTCGTAGACCCGGAGGTTCACAGGTCCAGAATCTCCACGGCCGCGGCGAGGGCGCGCTCGTAGGCCTCGTCGTGCCCGCGGTACCCGAGCTCCTCCCCGACCAGGACGCCGAGGTCGAAGGAGCCCAAGTGTACGGTGCGCTCCGCCAGCAGCTCGTCGCCGCGCATGACGGTGGTGCGCACGTCGGAGAGCTCGCGGTGGCGCGAGACCTGGAAGCTCTGGCCCTCAGAGTAGAGCCGGATGCGGCGCAGCCTGGCGTCCGGCGAGCCCGCGGAGAGCTCGACGTCTATGGTGCCAGATGGCCCCGAGTACTCTATCCGGCGGGTCTCCTCATCGCGGCTGGCGCCCTCCGCCTTCCATCCGAGGGTTGAGGCGAGCCAGCCGGTAAGGAGGAGCGCCCGGTTCTCCCCGCCTGGCGCGTAGAGGACCTCGACGCGTTCGATCTTCTCGAGCTCACCGGCCCGCTCGGGGGAGCCAAAGGTGTCGGCGAGCAGGGAGCGCCAGGGCGAGAGCCCGACCCATTGCAGATCCCCTATAGCGGGGGTCGCGGGGTCTTCGAGCAGGGCCGCTATCTCGCGCAGGCAGCCCTCACCGTTCCCGGCGGCGGCCGAGTCAAGGATCACCCGGTCGGCCAGCTCCGCCATCGCGGCGAACTCGGGCGAGCGGGGCGAGAACTCGCCGGGGTACCAGAGAAAGACCGGCAGGTCAGGTATGAGAAGGGGTCCGGCGAAGCTCTCGAGGTGCGTGGCCGGCGGGCCCTCGGCGTGGATCGTCACCTGCTCGGCGCAGACCTGCGCGCCGCCACCCCCCCTGATATTGCAGAACGCCGAGAGCCCCACCTCGACGTTGCGCTCGCCGTCGGGGTCGGCGATGAAGACTATGGCCCGGGCGGGGTAGCGGCCGGCGAGTTTGGAGACCGAGTCAGTTACCTCGGGGGCTGACTCCTCGTCGGTCACCACGATCAGGTTAAGGACGCTGGAGCGCAGGGCCAGCGTCCCGTCTTCGTTGGTGCGAAGTTTGCCAAGCTCGCGCTCTACCTGGGCGACGCTCATCGCGCCGCCGCCGGGGGCCTCCCTGGACTCCCCGATCACGGCCTCCTCCACACCCGCCCGTCCCGCTCCAGGAGCGCGTCGGCCTCCTTGGGGCCCCAGGTCCCCGCCGCGTAGAACGGGACGTCGCGGCTCTCAGACCAGTGGTGCATCACAGGATCCAGGATCCTCCACGCGCCCTCGGCCTCGTCCGCCCGGATAAACAGGGTAGGGTCACCGAGGAAGAGGTCGAGCAGGAGCCGCTGATAGGCGTCGGGGGCCTCCTCGAGAAAGGCAGTGCCGTAGAGCAGGTCCATGTTCACGGAGCTGACCTCGAAGCCCGAGCCTGGCACCTTGGCCCCTATCTTCAGAGAGAGGCCCTCCTCGGGCTGGACGCGGACGACTAGCACGTTCGGCTCGAGCCCCTGGGTGTCGTCGTGGGCGAACGGGGTGTGGGGCGAGGAGTGGAACTGGATGGCCACCTCCGTCGCCTTCTTCGGCAGCCTCTTGCCGGCCCTGATGTAGAAGGGGACCCCGGCCCACCGCCAGTTGTCCACGAAGACCTTGAGCGCCACAAAGGTCTCGGTCGTAGACTCGGGATCTACATCTCCTTCTTCCCTGTAGCCTTCGACCTCCTCGCCCCAGACCCAGCCCCGCTCGTACTGGCCGCGCACCGCGTAGCCCTCGACGTCGTCTTCGGGGATGGCGCGGACTGCCTTGAGGACCTTCACCTTCTCCTCGCGCACGGACTCCGCGTCGAAGGCTACCGGCGGCTCCATCGCAGTGAGGCAGAGGACCTGCATGACGTGGTTCTGGACGATGTCGCGTAGAGCGCCGGCCTCCTCGTAGAAGGCGCCGCGGGTGCCCACCCCTATGTCTTCGGCTACCGTGATCTGGACGTGGTCCACGTAGTGCTGGTTCCAGAGCGGCTCGAAGATCCCGTTGGCGAACCGTAGGGCCAGGATGTTCTGGACGGTCTCCTTGCCGAGGTAGTGGTCGATGCGGTAGATCTGGGCCTCCTCGAAATACCGCCGGATCTCCGAGTTCAGCTCCCGCGCGCTCCCGAGGTCCCGCCCGAACGGCTTCTCGACTACGAGCCGCGACCAGCCACCCTCCTCCCCCTCGTTCATCCCCGCCTCCCCAAGCCGCTCCACGATGGCGGGGAAGAGCGAGGGCGACGACGAAAGGTAGAAAGCCCGGTTCCCCTGCGTGCCCCTCTCACCGTCCAGTCTCTTCAAGAAATCCTTTAACTCGTCGTAGGTCTCCGCCTTTTTCGAGTCGCCAGGCATGTAGAAGATCCCGCCGGCGAAAGACTCCCACACGTCGTCTGAGACCTCCCCGGAACGCTGCTCCTCCAGCCCCTTGCGAAGCCTCGCCCGAAACTCGTCGTGGCTCATCTCGGTGCGCGAGACGCCGACCACAGCGAACTCCAGCGGTAGCCTCCGCTGGGCGGCGAGGTCGTAGAGGGCGGGGACGAGCTTGCGGGAGGTCAAATCTCCGGAAGCTCCGAAGATGACCATGACCCCGGGCTCCGGGACGCGCGGAAGCCTCTGGTCGTCGCGCAGTACGTTCTGCAGAACTTGCGTATCCGCCATCACCGGCCTACTTCTCGTGCTCGGTGGCGGCTTCCTTGATCGCGTGCCCGCCGAACTCGCCGCGCAGGGCGGCTATGACCTTCATGGCGAAGGAGTCGTCCTGGCGAGAGGCGAAGCGGGCGAAGAGCGAGCCGGTGATGGCGTTGGCCGGCACATCTTCTTCTATGGCCTCCAACACCGTCCAGCGGCCCTCGCCGGAGTCCTCGACGTAGCCGCGCACGCTCTCCAGGTTCGCGTCCTTCTCGAAGGCTCTCTCGGCGAGTTCGAGCAGCCAGCTGCGGACGACGCTCCCCTGGTTCCACAGGCTGGAGAGCGCCCTGAGGTCGTAGTCGTAGCGGGACTTCTGCAGGATCTCGAACCCTTCCGCGTAGGCCTGGAGCATCCCGTACTCGACGCCGTTGTGGACCATCTTGGCGAAGTGCCCGGCGCCCGCGTCCCCGAGGAAGGCGTAGCCGTTCTCGGGGGCTAAAGTCTTGAAGGCCGGCTCGACGTGCTCGAAGGCGTCGGCGTCGCCCCCGATCATGGTGCAGTAACCGACGTCGTAGCCCCAGATCCCGCCCGAGACGCCGGCATCGAGCCACCTGAGGCCGGCGCCCCTGACCTCCCTGGCCCTGGCCACGGAGTCCCTGAAGTAAGAGTTGGCCCCGTCCACGATGATGTCGCCCTCGTCGGCGAGCTCGGTGAGGTGCCTGACCATCTCGTCCGTCACGTCCCCGGCCGGGAGCATGGACCAGAGCACCCTCGGGGGCTCGAGCTTCCCCACGAACTCCTCAACGCTGTAGGCGCCCTCGGCGCCGGCCGCAACCGCCTCGTCTACCTTGCCCGAGGTGCGGTTGCCGGCGACGACGCGGTGGTCCCCCTTGTCCACTAGCCGGCGCACCATGTTGAACCCCATCCGCCCCATGCCCCAGATACCGATGTCCACTTAGCTCCTCCCTGTGGTCGTCGCCCGGCTTCGGGTCTCCCTTCGAGCCTAACTCACTAGCTGGCGGCCCTTGTTCTCTATCTCCTCGAGCATCTCGTTGAAGGGCTCGGCGAACTTCTCGATGCCCTGTTGCTCGAGCGTGTCGGTGACGTCCTCGTAGTCGAGGCCGGCCTCGCGCAGCCGCCCGAGGAGCTCTACCGCCTCCTCGACGCCCTCTTCGAGGGTCGGTTGGATCTCGGCGTGGTCCTTGACCGCCGCTATGGTCTTCTTTGGCATGGTGTTCACGGTCTCGGGCCCGACGAGCCCCTCGACGTAGATCGTGTCGGGCAGGTCGGGGTCCTTGGTCGAGGTCGAAGCCCACAAGAGCCGCTGTTTGTTGGCGCCCTTCTCCTCCAGCGAGCGCCACCGGGCGCCGCCGAAGACCTGCTTGTAGACCCGGTAGGCCAGCTTGGCGTTGGCTATGGCGAGCTTGTCCTTGAGATCCTCGGCCCCGAGCTCCTCGAGCCGCCTGTTGGCCTCGACGTCTATCCTGGAGACGAAGAAGCTCGCCACCGAGCGCACGCCCGAGGGGTCTCCGCCGTTCTCGACGAGCCTCTGTACGCCCCGGATGTAGGCCCTGGCGACCTCGCGGTAGCGCTCGAGCGAGAAGATCAGGGTGACGTTTATCGACTTGCCGCGGGAGATCATCTCCTCTATGGCCACGAGCCCCTGCAAGGTGGCGGGTATCTTGACGAAGAGGTTTGGCCTGTCCACCATCTCGTGCAACCTGGCTGCCTCGTCTATGGTGGCCTGGATGTCGTGGGCGATGTCGGGCTGGACCTCCAAGGAGACGAACCCGTCCTCTCCCCCGGTCCTCTCGTAGACCGGCATAAAGAGGTCGCAGGCATCCCGGATGTCGGCCTGGGCGACGCTCCAGAACATCTCCTTCGGGTCGTCCTCCGAGCGGGCGAGCTCCTGGAGCTGATCGTCGTAGAGGTCCGAGCCGCCGATGGCCTTCTGGAAGATGGCCGGGTTCGAGGTTATGCCCACGATCCCCTCGTCTATCATCCGCTGGAGGCCACCGTTCTTGATGTCCTCGCGGGAGAGCTCGTCGACCCAGGGCGCCTGCCCCAGCTCCTGCATCCTGCGCAAACGTTCGTTCACCCTCGCCTCCTCGTGGAGTCCGCCGTCGGGACGCTCTTGCCCCTCGTCTATTCAGTCTACCCCGCTAACACTCCAGGGAAAAGTTGTGCTACCCCGTCTCGGGAGAAGGGAGAGTCTGGTCCACACCCCGGCACTCGACGATTAGACGCTCCCAAGCGACGGCGGTCCGGACGTTGGGAGAGCGGGCAGAGATAGGCGCGGTCGCGAGGCTCCTCGGGGTAAGGACTCGAACGGGGCACCACCAGGAGAGGGTCGGGCTGCTGGGGGAGCCGCAACGCTCGGAGGTAGGATACCGGCCGTACACGGCGGACAACCTCCCGGTGCGTCTGCAACGCAAAAAGGTTTCCTGGGCGATCCTTGCTCCGACGGCGCGACGTACTCGGGGCATTGCTCCCGAAGACCGAAGGGCTACGCGCAGCTTTCGAAGAAGAGCGCATGGCCAGCTTCGGGGGAGGCTCGCCAAGGCCTGGAAAGCTGCGCAAACTCATCGTGAAGCGACGAGCCCGAAGCCGTCGGCCTGACCACTAGAGAGGCCGCACCACCGCCGTCAGTGGTGGTGCGGCCTCTAAGCTGGAGAAAAACCCTTCTTAAAAGGGGATATCCTCGAAATCTTCTTCGTTGATATCCACCTCTTCACGCCCTCCGCCGCGCCTGCCACCACCGCCGCGCCGGCCGGCGGAGCTACCACCCCCCGAGGGGGCGCCGTCTTCGGAGTCGCTCCTGCCGCCGAGGAACTGTACGTTGTCTGCGACGATGTCGATAGCGCTCCGCTTCGAGCCATCTTGGGCTTCCCAGGTACGGTATTGCAGGCGACCTTCCAAGAGGACGGGGTCCCCCTTCTTGGTGTAATTTGCAACGCGCTCGCCGAGATCCCGCCATGCGGAGACGTTGAAGAAATCTACCTCTTCGTTCTTGGAAAACACCCGATTCACCGCTAATCCGAACCCGCACACCGGCGTGCCGTTCTGCGTGAACCTCAGCTCGGGGTCCCTGGTCAAATTTCCGGCGAGCACTACACGATTAAAGCTGACCACAGCTAATCCTCCTTCTCTTGGTC
>JADDPU010000323.1 GCA_016781725.1 Rubrobacter sp.
GAGAGAAGCTCGCCGCGAGGTGCCGGTGCAAGTTCGACGCGTTGCGCACGAAGCAGAAGGGCGTAGGCATCGAGTTGACGACGCCCCGCGCGTCGGAGAGGTGGTTCGTGCGCGTGAGGAGCCGCCCGGAGGCGTCCCTGAACTCGAAGTGCAGGGGGCCGCGCTCCACCCTCAAGGAGCCGAACCGGCTCGCGTAGGTCGTGGCTCCTGCACCGTCCGAGATCTCCCAAGTGCTATCCGAGCCGGGCTCGCCGACGAGCATGAGCGACTCGGGCTGACGCATAGAGTCCGGCCGGGCGGCCACGCGGAGGCGCGCGGTCCTTGGCGTGACGAAGGAGATGGAGAAGGGGAGGGTCTGGTCGTCCTCGTACTCCTCGGGTGGCGTATCCTCCCACACCTTGTAGTCCTCGAACTGCAGCGTGAGCTGGTGGTAGGAGACGCGCTGCTTGAGCGCCAGGCCCCTCCAAAGGATCTCTCCAGAGGCCGTGAGAGGGTCGAACTCCTCGATCTTCTCGCCCACGAAGAAGTGGTTCTCCTGCTTGAGGAACTCCTCGCTCACGTCCACCGGCTCGTTCTGGAAAACGGCGCCGAACTCTCCCATCAGTCCCTCTCCTCCCCGTGAGAACCTCTCAGTCTTCGGGCAATCCCCATTATCTTAGGTCTCGAAACCAGGCGGCGTCAGACACGGCGCGCGGGGCCGTCACACCCCGTTTGATGAGAGAGAAGAACGGGCAAACACCGTAGGGAAGGAGGAGGCCGGCAACGGGTCCCCGCGGCCACGACACAGAGAGGACATTTGCATATGGCAAACGATCAGCACACGCAACAGGATCCCACGCAGCAGCACCCCCAGCCGGAGTACCCGGAGCAGACCCAGATGGACCAGCACCCCGGCCTCGAGCAGGAGATGGGCCCCCAGCCCGACTACGGCTACGAGTCGTACCGCGGCTCAGGCAGGCTCGAGGGGAAGAAGGCCGTCATCACCGGCGGCGACTCGGGGATCGGGCGCGCCGTGGCCCTCGCCTTCGCCCGCGAGGGGGCTGACGTGGTGATCTCCTACCTCTCCGAGGAGGAGCCGGACGCCCAGGAGACGGCGGAGGTCGTCGAGGAGGCCGGCAGGAGGGCCGTAAAGGTGCCTGGGGACATAAGCGAAGAGTCCCAGTGCCAGGCTCTGATCCAGCAGGCCGTGGACGAGTTCGGCCATATAGACGTCCTGGTCAACAACGCCGCCCACCAGATGACGGTAAGCGGGATAGCCGACGTCTCGACCGAGCTGCTCGACCGGACCTTCAAGACCAACATCTACGCCATGTTCTGGCTCGTAAAGGCTGCGCTCCCGCACATGCAGGAGGGCGGCTCGATCATCAACGTGGCCTCCATCCAGGCCTACCAGCCCTCGCCGACCCTGCTCCCCTACTCCTCCACGAAGGGCGCGATCGTCTCCTTCACCAAGGGTCTGGCCCAGGAGGTCATCCAGTACGGGCTGCGGGCCAACACCGTGGCGCCAGGCCCTGTATGGACCCCCATAATCCCGGCCTCCATGCCCGCCGAGACGGTCTCCAGCTTCGGCGGCACCTCCCCGATGGGCAGGCCGGCCATGCCCGTGGAGCTCGCCCCCGCCTTCGTCTTCCTCGCCTCCCAGGAGGC
>JADDPU010000474.1 GCA_016781725.1 Rubrobacter sp.
CCTCGACGGTGTCGCGCGCCTCGCCGAGGGCGACGGAGATCGTGCCGACACCCACGGGCCCGCCGCCGAACTTGTCTATGACGAGGCCGAGGTAGTCGCGGTCGGCCCTGTCGAGGCCGAGGTGATCCACGCCCTGCATCTCGAGCGCCGCGTTAGCGGTCTCCTCGTCTATCTTGCCGTCGCCGACGACCTGGGCGTAGTCGCGCACGCGCTTGAGCA
This sequence comes from Rubrobacter sp., assembly GCA_016781725.1. Taxonomy (GTDB): domain Bacteria; phylum Actinomycetota; class Rubrobacteria; order Rubrobacterales; family Rubrobacteraceae; genus Rubrobacter_D. The sequence continues at coordinate 220 of JADDPU010000474.1, forward strand.
GGCGGTTGGCGACGCGCGGGGTGCCCCGGCTGCGGCGCGCGAGCTGCCGCGCGCCCGCCTCGGTTATCGGGATGCCGAGAATCTTCGCGCTGCGCACCACGATCTTCTCGAGGTCCTCCGGCCCGTAGTAGTCGAGCCGGGCCGGGAAACCGAAGCGGTCGAGCAAGGGCTTTGTCATGAGGCCCGTCCGGGTGGTGGCGCCCACCAGCGTGAAGCGCGGAATGTCCATCCGGATCGTCCGGGCCGAAGGCCCCTGGCCGAGCACGATGTCTATGGCAAAGTCCTCCATGGCAGGGTAGAGGACCTCCTCGATCTGCCGGTTGAGGCGGTGGATCTCGTCTATGAACAGGAAGTCGCCCTCTTCGAGTGCCGTGAGGATGGCGGCCATGTCACCGGCGCGCTCAAGGGTCGGCCCGCTCGTAGGCCTGAGACCCACCCCCATCTCCTCGGCGAGGATGCGACAGAGGCTCGTCTTGCCGAGCCCCGGCGGTCCCGCGAACAGTATGTGGTCGAGGGCCTCGCCCCGCTGCTTGGCCGCCTCGACGAAGATCCTGAGGTTCTGCTTGAGGGCCTCCTGCCCGACGAACTCGTCGAGCGAGCGCGGCCTGAGCGTCGGCTCGTCGTCCTCGGCGAACGCCTCAGGGTCCAGCGGGTGCTCTCCGAACCCGGCGGCCCCCGTGATGTCCTCCGCCGTCTCGTCGGCCCTTCGACCTTCCGCGCTGACGGTGAAGTCGTCCATCTCCTCCGCGCTCAACGCCTGCTCCCTATCCGCCGTAACGCCTCCTTTATGTAGTTCTCGACCGAGTCCTGCGGCGGCACGTCGCCCAAGGCCTTCTCCGCCTCCTCGAGCCTGTAGCCGAGCGCCGTCAGGGCGTCCCTGGCCTCGATGTAAGGACCACCCCCGCCTCCTCCCGCGACGGTCGGCTCGGGATCGAAGGCGGCGAGGCTCTTGCCCTTGAGCTCTAGGACGAGGCGCTCGGCAGTCTTCCTACCTAGCCCCGGCACCGAGGCGAGCTTGACGATATCCCCCCTCGCCACGGCCTCGGAGATCTCCCGCGGCGACATCGAGGAGAGTATGGAGAGCGCGAGCTTCGGGCCCACCTTGCTCACGGCCGTCAATACGTCGAAGGCCATCCGCTCCTCGCGGGTGGCGAAGCCGAAGAGGAGCATCGCGTCCTCGCGCACTACCATCCTCGTGTGTATGACGCACTCCTCGCCGAGCGAGGGCAGCGCCCGCAGCGTGGCCAGAGAGGCCGCAGCCCCGTAGCCCACGCCCCCGGCGTCGATCACGACGCCCTCCGTGTCTTTCTCAACCAGTGTTCCGCGCAGTCTGTATATCATCGGCTAATTATCCCGCACGATTCGCTATTTCCCCACCCCTACCTTGCCGGATATCCTGGTCGAGAAGGCGTGGCAGATGGCGATGGCCAGGCCGTCGGCCGCGTCGTCG
>JADDPU010000127.1 GCA_016781725.1 Rubrobacter sp.
CGACGATCGAGCCCTCGACGAGCACGACCAGGACGTAGCCGAGGAGGGTGATGATCGGAAGGAGCGCGTTGCGCCAAGCGTGCTTGAGGATGACGGTCCGCTCGGGTACCCCTTTGGCGCGGGCGGTCCGGATGTAGTCCTGCCCGATGACTTCGAGCATCGCGGCGCGCTGGAAGCGGACGTAGCCGGAGAGCCCAATGAGCGTCACCGCAAAGACCGGCAGGATGTAGTGCTGGACGCTGTCCTTGAGTCCGTTCCAGAACCCGGGCTCGACCATGATCGAGCGCATGCCGCGGGTCGGCAACCAGTGCAACTCGACGCCGAAGAAGTAGAGGATCATCAGGGCCAGCCAGAAGGAGGGGATGGAGATGCCGACAAAGGACAAGAACGTCAGCGCGTAGTCGGTGGCGGTGTTCTGCTTGACCGCCGAGATGATCCCTAGGGGTAGCGCGATGAGCAAGGTGAGCACGAGGGAGATGCCCGCCAGCTTCATCGTGTTCGGCAGGCGCTCCAGGATGAGCTCAAGCACCGGACGGTTGCTCTCGAAGGAGGTGCCCAGGTTGCCGCGAGCGATCTCCCGCAGCCAGTCGACGTACTGGATGTAGACGGGCTTGTCCAGCCCGTACTGCCTTGCCAGTCGCTCGCGGTCGGCTTGCGTGGCTCGCGCGCCACCACTTCGTCCTGTGGCCACCATCTGGGAGACGGGATCCCCGGGAACGTTCTTGAGCATGGTGAAGGTAATCACCGAGACCCCGAGCAGGATCGGCACCATCCAGAGTAGGCGGCGGACGACGTACGCGGTCATGAGTGCCCCGCTAGCGAGACGAGGGGACCAAGAAGGACGAGCGGGGAACGACGTAGGATCGTCCTGCCCAGCTCGGAACCGCTCATCCTCTGTCTTGTGGTCCCCTCCGCCTCCTCAATCCCCTACTCGGCCTTGAACAGCTTGTTCGCGCAGCAGCGCAGGAACCAGCGGCTGCTCGGGGTGTTCTCCGGCACGCCGCCGACCTTGCGGCTGAAGACCCAGCCATCGGTAGCGAGGTAGAGCGGAATCGAGGGGATGACCTCTTTCCGCCGCGCGTCGAGTTGGTGGTAGATCGCGATGCGCTTCTCGTCGTCGGTCTCGGTGCGTCCCTGCGCGATGAGTTGGTCGATCTGGTCGTCCTTGACGTAGTTGTAGTTCTGGCCGTTCGGGGGGAAGCTCGCCGAGTGGAGTTCGTCAGTGACATCCGGGTCCTGCTCAAAGGGGTGCGGATACTCCTCGAGGGTGAGTGGCCGAGTCATCGGGTCGTCGTTTGGATCCGACCACCGTTGAGAGAGCGCGTCGTAGTCGATGACTTCGGGCTTGGTCTCGATCCCAATCGCTTGGAGCATCTCTTGCAGGACTTCAAGTCCGTTCTTGTACTCCTCGAACCCCGAGTACGTCAGCATTGGGAAGGAGAGTCGCTGGCCGTTCTTCTCGCGGACGCCGTTGTTCAAGGTGTAGCCGGCCTCATCGAGCAAGGCGTTCGCCTTTTCGACGCTGAACTCGTCCTTGGGCAGCGTGTAGTTGTTGTAGCGGTCGAGCGGCCCGTTGTCCGAGTACTGGTTGTCGGCGCGGGTATTGCGACCCTTGGTCACCGTCTCGGCCAGTGAGTCCTTGTCGATCGCGTAGCGGATCGCCTGGCG
>JADDPU010000186.1 GCA_016781725.1 Rubrobacter sp.
ACGGCGGCGTCTTCATCAACGGCGGCTCGGGCAACACGATTCAGAACCTGGCCCTGAGAGACAACATCGGCCCCGGCGGCGAGGGCTCCACTCTGGGCGACGGCATCGTCGCGTTCCACTCGGCCAGGAACCGCGTCATCAACAACCTGGTCGCCCACAATGGTCCCTTCGACGGCATCGGCGTGTTGGGCGTTGACTCCAACGACAACCTCATCCAGGGCAACACCGTCGAGGACACGCTGGCCAGCGAGGGCAACTTCGTCTTCGATGGCGTCGGGGTCATCATCAACAACTTCCTCGACGAAGAGGGCACCCCTCGCCGGGGGGAACCGATCACAAACAACCATGTCCTCAACAATGTGGTCCGGCGCAGCGACAACTCCGGCATCTCCAACGTCGGCAACAACGGTGTCCGCATCGTCGGCAACACCGTGCAAGACAACGGCCAGAGGGGTGTGTTCTGCCCTGACCCGGATGACCCGTCGTTCTGTCAGCCGGCTGCCCGACCCAGTAACGGCATCGGCGTCACCGCCGGTCCGAGAAGAAGCGTGCGAGTCACGAGGGGATCGATAGAAGGCAACACCGTCACCGGGAACACCGGAAACGGGATCTTTGTCAACACTGAGGAGAACCGGATCGTCGGGAACACCGCACGTGCGAACGGAGGGGTCGAGCGGCAACAATTCGACCTCCTCGACGGCAACTTCGAGTCCCCCTGCGATAGCAATGTCTGGCAGGACAACGTCTTCGACACCGCCGCTCCTTTGTGCGCCACCGGCGGCCTAGGTGTCGTCGAAGGCCCCTTCGGCGACCCGACCTGCAGCGACGGTAAAGACAACGATTTCGACGGGGTCGCCGATGCCAACGACTTCGGTTGCGCACCCCCCCCGACCCCCCCCGAGGGCCCTCAGGGCGACGACACCTGCTACGACGGCATCGACAACAATCTCAACGAGCTCACCGACGGCGAGGACCCCAACTGCGCCATCGAGGGCCCGTTCGACAACCGCTCCTGCAGCGACGGCCTCGACAACGATGACGACGGGCTCACCGACGGCAGCGATCCCAACTGCGTTCGGGAGGGCCCGTTCGGCGACCCGACCTGCAGCGACGGGCTCGACAACGATGGAGACGGGCTCACCGACGGCAGCGACGGCGACTGCGCTGAGGTGATTGGTTTCTAGTCGGTGTTCGGTCTGTAGGAGTCGGACGGGGCGCGCGTCGGGGCTGGCCTGCTCGGCGCTCGGCGAGTAGCGGTTCCCCGATCCCCGGAGCGGGAATGCCACTTCCACCACATCCGCTCTCCACCTGCTCAACCCCGCTGGAGGGAGGACCCTGTTCTCGCTCGCCCATCCTGTGGGGATGCTTCGTCGGACCCAAGCACTGCTGCGGGGGCGGAGCCGTCGTTGGGCCTCGAGGAGCTGCTCGGGACGTACGGGCGGCCCGCCGGACAGCAGATGAGGAGTGCTGATGCCGATTCACTGCAGTGGTCTTTTGAGGTTGGCGAGTTCATCGCTGCGCGGGGCGGGGCCGGGGATCAGCCGATCAAGCAGAGCGACGATGTCTGAACACGAGGCCACGGCTACCTCCTCGGAGCTACGCGAGCCGGTCTCGATGGTCGCCAGGCCGGCAGTGCCGAACTGGTCGGGCAGGGTGATCACCACTGCGGCGTGAACTCCCTCG
>JADDPU010000097.1:0-4137 GCA_016781725.1 Rubrobacter sp.
GGCGCGGCAGGTCGATCTGGGACACCTTCTCCCACACCCCGGGCAAAGTCCTTCACGGTGACACCGGCGACATAGCCTGCGACCAGTACCACCGCCTCGAGGATGACCTAGACCTCATGGCCGACCTTGGCATGCAGGCCTACCGCTTCTCCGTCGCCTGGCCCCGCATCCAGCCCGAGGGCAGCGGGCCCGCCAACCAGAGGGGCCTCGACTACTACCGGCGGCTCGTGGACGGGCTCAGGCGGCGCTTCATCGAGCCGATCCTCACGCTCTACCACTGGGATCTGCCGCAGGCCCTGGAGGACCGGGGCGGCTGGACGAGCAGGGAGACGAGCGAGCGGTTCGCCGAGTACGCCGGCATCGTCTACGAGGCGCTCTCCGACAACGTGCGGTTCTGGATCACGCTGAACGAGCCCTGGGTCTCGTCCTGGTTGGGCTACGGCATCGGCATCCACGCCCCCGGCCGCAAAAGCACCTCCGATGCCCTCTCGGCGACCCACCACCTCCTGCTCGGCCACGGCCTCGCCCTGGAGAGGATGCGCTCCGTAAGGAGCCCGGAGCACGATAACCGGCTCGGCATCACGCTCAACCTCTCGCCCGTGCGGGCTGCCTCGGAGGATGCGGCCGACGCTGAGGCGGCCCGGCGGGTTGACGGCAACGCCAACCGCCTCTACCTCGACCCGCTCTTCCGGGGCTCCTACCCGGAGGACATGGTCGAGCACTACCGCGCCGCCAGCGACTTCTCGTTCGTCCGGGAGGGGGATCTGGAGAAGATCTCGGCTCCTATAGACTTTCTCGGCATCAACTTCTACATGCGCCACACGGTGCGCGACGCCGCCGGGGGCGGCTCGCCAGGGCTCTCGACGGGGATGCGCTTCGAGGACCTCGGCGCGGAGACGGTGCTGCCCCCCGGGGTCGAGACCACGGCGATGGGCTGGCCCGTCGAGCCCGACGCCCTCACCGAGCTGCTCGTCCGCCTGAAAGAGGAATACACGCGGGGCCCGCTGTACATCACGGAGAACGGGCGGGCCGTCTACGACTACGTCGACCCCGAGGGCGACGTGGACGACGAGGAGCGCGTCTCGTACCTGGAGGCGCACTTCCGCGCCGCGCACGAGGCGATTGCGCAGGGGGTGGACCTGCGCGGTTATATGGTGTGGTCTTTCCTGGACAACTTCGAGTGGGCCGAAGGGTACTCGAAGCGGTTCGGGATCGTGTCGGTGGACTACGGCACGCAGCGGCGTATCCCCAAGTCCAGCGCGCGCTGGTATTCTGAGGTGATCCAACGCAACGGGCTGGAGTGAGAACGAGGCTCTTTAGAGGGGCGCGCCCTTGCAGTACGGAGACCTCGGTCAGACGGGAGTGTGGGGCCCGGAGGATCGGTTTGCTGTATATTCCCACGTTCAGCGTTCGCGCCTTTCGAGGGGAGGAGATCCGTGAGCACCGTACCGCGTCCCGAGTACCCGCGCCCGCAGTTTCGCCGCGAGAGCTGGATGAACCTCAACGGCGAGTGGCGCTTCGCCTTCGACGACGAGGAGGCCGGGCTCGCGGAGGGTTGGCAGAACGCCGCCGCCGGGGATCTCGGGGCGGACGGCTCGCCTTTCGACCGGAAGATCACCGTCCCCTTCGCCTACCAGGCGAGGCTCTCGGGAATCGGCGAGAGGGCCTTACACGACGTCGTCTGGTACGCCCGGACGTTCGAGCCTCCCGTACTTTCTGACAGGCTTCTGCTGCACTTCGGCGCCGTGGACTACCGCGCGACCGTCTGGGTCAACGGGGTGCACGTGGTCTCGCACGAGGGCGGGCACACGCCCTTCTCGGCTGACGTCACCCACGCCCTGCTCGACGGGGAGAACGTGGTTGTCGTCCGGGCGGAGGACCCGAGCTGGGACGTGACGGTCCCGCGCGGCAAGCAGTACTGGCGGGAGGAGTCTGAGGGGATCTTCTACACCAGGACCACCGGGATCTGGCAGACCGTCTGGCTCGAGCCCGTAGGCCGGCGGCGCATAGACTCTTTGCGGCTTACCCCTGACGTGGACGCGGCGGCGCTGGACGTCGAGGTCGGCGTCGAGGGGTTCGAGCCGGGGCTGACCCTCCGTGTCACCGTCCACTACGCTGACGAGAACGTGCTCGACGACCGGTTCGCGTTGCAATCGGCGCTCATCGAGCGTCGCCTGCCGCTGGTAACCCGCGGCGAGCAGCCAAAATCTCCGTACCCTGGCAGGTGGGGGAAGCCGCCGCTTTGGAGCCCCGAGGCGCCGAACCTCCACGACCTGAGGGTGGAGCTGCTCGACGCCGAGGGACGGGTCCTCGACACCGTGGACAGCTATTTCGGGATGCGCAAGGTCGAAGTCCGCGACGGACGGGTCTTCTTGAACGACCGTCCCCTCTACCAGCGCCTCGTCCTCGACCAGGGCTACTTCCCCGATGGCATCCTGACGGCCCCAACGGACGAGGACTTGCGCGGGGATATAGAGCTGGCGCGGGAGATGGGATTCAACGGGGCCCGCAAGCACCAGAAGGTCGAGGATCCCAGGTGGCTCTACTGGGCCGACACTCTGGGCTTTCTGGTGTGGGGCGAGATGGCGAACGCCTACCAGTACTCCCCCGATTACGTCCGCAGGATCACCACCGAGTGGCAGGAGGCCGTCAGGCGCGACTACAACCATCCCTCCATCGTCGCCTGGGTGCCTATGAACGAGAGCTGGGGGGTGCGCGAGCTCGCCACGGACCCGCGGCAGGTCGAGCACCTGCTGGCGATGTACCACCTCACGCGCTCGCTAGACCGCTCGCGCCCGGTGGTCTCGAACGACGGGTGGGAGCACGCGCTGACCGACCTGTGCACCATCCACGACTACAGGAACGCGGCAGTTCTGGGAGCGCGCTACGAGACGTCCGCGTCGAGCCTCGCGGAGCCCGAGAGGCGGCCCGTGTACACGAGGGGGTACGGGTATCGGGGGGAGCCCATCCTCATCACCGAGTTCGGCGGCATCGCCTTCGCTACCGCGGACCCGGAGTCCTGGGGCTACCGCACCGTCACGAGCGCCGAAGGGCTCCTCGAACGCTACGAGGCCCTGGTCTCTGCGCTGCTCCAGAGCGAGGTGGTGCAGGGCTTCTGCTACACGCAGCTCACCGACGTCGAGCAGGAGATCAACGGCCTCCTCACCTACGACCGGCGCCCGAAGGCTGACCTCTCCCGCATCCGGGAGATTACGACCGCGAGACCACGAGGGGCCAGGGAGGGGGAACGCGAGGGGATCGAGGCGTACGAGTCATGAGGAGTTCGAACCCCGCTGGAAGGCCGCGTCTGGTGTGCGGGGCTCTCGGGCCCTGCGGGCCGACCCCATGAGCGGGCGAACCTACACGAACCCCGTCCACGGCGGCTACCTCGGCGACCCGTTCGTGCTCAAGCACAACGGGGAGTACTACGCCTACGGCACGGTGCCCTTGGGCGACGTCTCGGTCCCGGTGCTGCACTCGCGGGACCTGGTGAGCTGGCGCCCGCTCGGTACTGCCCTAGCCCTGCCCGGCAACCCCTTCGAGACGCTCTGGGCGCCCGAGGTCGCCTACGACAACGGCACTTTCTACATGTACTACTCGGCGGGCGGACAGGAGGGGCAGAACCACCAGCTGCGCGTTGCCACGGCCTCCCAGCCAGCCGGACCTTTCGAGGACAGCGGTGCGGTTCTCACGCCGGACGACCCGTTTACCATAGACGCCCACCCTTTTCGTGACGACGACGGCCGGTGGTACCTCTACTACTGCCGCGACTTTCTCGAACCCGACGGGGAGTGGCGCGTCGGCACGGGGATCGTGGTGGACCGGCTCGTGGGCATGACCCGGCTCGCGGGGGAGCGCCGCACGGTCGTCAGGCCGCACGCGGATTGGCACCTCTACGAGCGCCAGCGAGAGTGGTACGGCCGCGTTTGGGACTGGTACACCATAGAGGGCGCCTTCGTCCGTAAGCGCAACGGCCGCTACTACTGCCTCTACAGCGGGGGCGCCTGGAGGGAGCCGAACTACGGCGTCTCTTACGTGGTGGCCGACCACCCCACGGGCCCGTTCGCCCCGGAGGCGGGCGCCGAAGGTGCCGGCGTCCTGCGCACCGCGCCGGGGCGGATAATCGGGCCGGGGCAC
>JADDPU010000097.1:4289-20226 GCA_016781725.1 Rubrobacter sp.
CACGCTTCGGTAGCGTCCGCCCCCGACAACGCCAGCGAGTACCTCGTGTACCACGCCTGGGACCCGCAGCACACGAGTCGCCAGATGCGAATCGATCGGTTGACCTGGGACGAGAGGGGACCCGTCTCCTCCGGCCCGACGCTCGACCCCCAGCCCGCGCCGCCGCAGCCCACGTTCCGCGACAACTTCGACGGGCCTGGCGGCGCGCCGCCTGAACCCGGCTCGTGGCGGGTGTCCGAAGGGAACTGGCGGCAGGGCGCCGGGGAGCTCGCCCAGCTTGACCCCGGTGCTCGTTCGGCCACGGCGCAGATCGTCGGCGTCGCGCCCGGCGGTGGGTGTTTGATCGAGGTGAACGCGCGACTGCTGGGGACCGGAGACGCCAGCGGCAGGTACGGCGTCTACCTCGATCACGGTCCAGGGGACCGAACGCTCCTGACGCTGGCCGCGGACGGGTCAGGGCTGCTGTGCGAGCGAGTTCGAGACCCCCGGAAGCCGACCCCCCTTTCGAGCCCGACGGCCCTCGGGGACCGCTTCAGAAGCGACGCCTATCATCGGCTGCTGGTCGACGTGCGGGGCGGCGGGTTGGAAGCGCGGGTAGACGGCGTCCTCCTGGCGGCAGGGCTCGAAGCGCCCGGCGTCGCCGGCATAGGGCTGATGACGAGCGGGGTCTCGGCAGCTTTCGACGGGGTGAGCGTCTCCCCGCACGGGCCGGGATAGCCGCGCCCGAAGATACCGGGAGCTTGCGGAATCTCAGGCGGGCGGCGCAGGAGAGACGGCGGAACGTTCGCTCACCGGAGAGGAGTAAAGGGTGGCTAGGATAAAGATCGACCCAGACCGCACGGTCGGCACGCTGGACCGGAGGGTCTTCGGCGGCTTTATAGAGCACCTGGGTCGCTGCATCTACGGCGGCGTCTTCGACGAGGGCTCGCCCTTGAGCGACGAGCGCGGCTACCGCCGCGACGTGCTCGAGGCCGCAAAGGGCTTGCGCATGCCCCTCCTGCGCTGGCCAGGCGGGAACTTCGTCAGCGGCTACCACTGGACCGACGGCATCGGCCCGCGCGAGAAGCGCCCGAGAAAGATAGAGCTCGCCTGGTTCACCGAGGAGTCCAACCGCTTCGGTACCGACGAGTTCGTCGAGTACTGCCGGGTGCTCGGCACCGAGCCCTACATCTGCGTCAACATGGGAACCGGCACCATAGACGAGGCCCAGGCCTGGGTGGAGTACTGCAACGGCACCGGCGACACCTACTGGGCCAACCTCAGGCGCGAAAACGGCCACGAGGAGCCCCACAACGTCAAGTACTGGGGCCTCGGCAACGAGATGTACGGGGAGTGGCAGATAGGGGCGCTCGAGGCCGAGGACTACGTGAAGAAGGCCCGCGAGTACGCCAAGGTGATGAAGTGGACGGACCCAAGCATACAGCTGGTGAGCTGCGGCCTCAGCGGCCTTACCGACTGGGACCGGCTCGTCGTGGAGAAGCTGGCCCCCTTCGTGGACTACCACAGCGTCCACATCTACACCGGCAGCGACGACCACTGGTCGAACGTGCTGGCCCCGCACCAGGCCGACCGCGCCCTGCGCACCGTCCGCGCCACCATAGACCGCGCGCGCTTTGAGGGGCGCATAGACCACCCCATCCACGTAGCCTACGACGAGTGGAACGTCTGGTTCAGGGAGCGCACCGCCGAGTCGGAGCTCGAGGAGCACTACACGCTATCGGACGCCCTCGCGGTCGCGACCTACCTCAACGTCTTCGCCCGCAACTGCGAGACCGTCAAGATCGCCAACCTGGCCCAGATGGTCAACGTGATAGCCCCGATCTTCACGAGCGAGGACGACCTGTTCTTGCAGACGATCTACCATCCCTTGAGGCTCTGCGCCGAGCACATGCTCCCCGTCGTGCTCGACGCCTACGTCGAGTGCGAGAAGCACGCCCTGGAAGACGAGGCGTCCTCCTGGCCGCACCGCGTCGCGGACATGGGCCCGTTCGACGTGCTCGACGTCTCGGCCACCCGCGACGAGTCGGGGTCCGACCTGACCCTCGTCGTCGTTAACCGCGACCCCGAGCGCGAGGCGCGGACCACCATAGCTCTCACCGACGCTGCCTTCGCCGGTACCATCACTGCCTACGAGGTCACCGGCGACGAACCCGGCGCGAAAAACGACTTCGGCCACGAGAGGGTAGGGGTGAGCGAGCGCTCCTTGACCGCGGAGGGGACCTCACTCGAGCACGCCTTCCCGGCCTGCTCGATCACGGTCCTGCGGGCCCCTCTGGCATGAGAATGCCCCACGCGGCGCGGCGTTCGCGGGTGGTAGACACCTCCGCCAGCCCCCACGCCCGATTGCGACCCCTCCCCCTCGCCGACGTGCGGCTCTCGGACGGCTTCTGGGAGCCTCGGCGGCGCATCAACCGCCGAGAGACGCTCCCCTCGCAGTACGAGCACCTCGAAGAGACGGGCCGCCTGGACAACTTCAGGCGCGCCTCGGGCAAGATCGCGGTTCCCTTCCGGGGCCTCTATTTCAACGACTCCGACGTGTACAAGTGGCTCGAAGCTGCCTCCTGGTCGCTGGCCACCGACCCTGACCCCGACCTGGAGCGAATGGTCGACGCCGCCATCACGGAGATAGCCGACGCCCAAAGGCCCGACGGCTACCTCAACACTTACTTCACCTTCGAGCGGGCACACGAGCGCTGGACGGACTTCGACCTGCACGAGATGTACTGCGCAGGCCACCTCATCCAGGCCGCCGTCGCCCACTTCAGGGCGACCGGCGCGCGCCGCCTGCTCGACGTCGCCGTCCGCTTCGCCGACCACATCTGCCACCTCTTCGGCCCCGAAGAAGAGGGCAAGCGGCCGGCCGTCGACGGACACGAGGAGATCGAGATGGCCCTCGTCGAGCTCTTCCGGGCTACCGGGGACCGGCGCTACCTCTACCAGGCCCGCTACTTCGTGGACGCGCGCGGGCACGGCCTGCTCGGCGAGCCCTACGGTCGCTTCGACCCCTCCTACAGCCAGGACCACGAGCCCTTGAGGGACCAGCGCGAGGTGGTGGGCCACGCAGTCCGCGCCCTGTACCTGTACTGCGGGGCTACCGACGTCTACGCGGAGATTGGGGAGCCAGACCTCCTCGATGCCCTCCGCCGGCTGTGGCGCAACATGACTACGAAGAGGATGTACGTGAGCGGCGGGCTCGGCTCGCGCTACGAGGGCGAGGCGTTCGGCGGGGACTACGAGCTGCCCAACGAGCGCGCTTACGCGGAGACCTGCGCCGCAATAGCCGGCGTGATGTGGAACTGGCGCCTGCTGCTCGTCTCGGGCGAGGCCCGGTACGCTGACCTCATGGAGCACACGCTCTACAACGCAGTACTTCCCGGCATCTCCCTCGACGGCCGGCGCTACTTCTACCAGAACCCCCTCGCCGATGACGGAACCCACCGCCGCCGGCCCTGGTTCGGCTGCGCCTGCTGCCCGCCCAACGTAGCGCGCCTGCTCGCCTCGCTGCCCGGGTATATCTACTGCACCTCCGACGACGCAGTCTGGGTGCACCTCTACGCGGAGGGCACCGCTGCGGTCGACCTCGGAGACCACGCCGTACGGCTCGCGCAGCGCACTGACTACCCGTGGGACGGGAACGTCGAGATCTCGGTGGAAGAGGGCGGAGGCGAGTTCGGGCTCATGCTGCGCGTCCCCTCGTGGTGCGAGGAGGGCTGCACCCCTGTGGTCAACGGAGAGGCGATGGACGCCTCCTTCCCACCAGGTTCTTACGCAAAGGTTCGTCGCCTCTGGCGGGCGGGCGACACGGTACGCCTGGACCTTCCGATGCCGGTCCGGCGCCTCGAGAGCCACCCGCACGTCGTCGAGAACGCCGGCAGGGTGGCGCTCGCGCGCGGCCCGCTCCTGTACTGCGTCGAGCGAGCCGACAATCCCGGTCTCGACCCGCGGGATCTCGTCCTGCCCGCCTACTCGAATCCTTTGGTCCGCTTCGATCCGCAGCTCCTCGGCGGCGTGACCGTGCTGGACGCCAGGGCCGAGGTCCTAGTCCCCGAAGAAGCCTGGAAGGACCGGCTCTACCGTACCGCGCGCCCCCAGCCGGACGGGGGGCAGGAGGCGGGCTCGACAACGCTAAGAGCCGTGCCTCTCTACGCCTGGGCCAACCGCGAGCCCGGCGCGATGCGCGTCTGGCTCAGGAGCCGTTAATGTCTATCGCCCACGAGCCCTCACCAGGCTGCCGGAGGGACGAAGGTACGCCTCCTGTTCGGTGCCCGGGAGCCCGGCTCCCGGGCGCTTGGCGGAGGGCGCAAAATAAAACAACACATTTAACGTTCGTTTAGGTTGACCGATGATTAGACCGCTGTTAACGTTGTGTGCAACCATTTCCGGGCGGCGAGGGGCGCTTGGCGGATAGAAGGAGGAGGACATGAAGGGGTTTCGGGCGACGGGTCGTAGGCTGACGCGGCAGGATTTCTTGCTCCTGAGCGCCGGAGCAGGGGCGGGGCTCGCACTGGCGGGTTGCGGCGGTGGCAGTACGGCCGTACAGAGCACGGGCGATGGCGGCAAGACCTACAAGGGTCCGAAGGTGGACGTGGCGTTCTGGAACGGGTTCACAGGCGGGGACGGACCCTACATGGGCGAGTTGGTGAAGGAGTTCAGCTCCCAGAACAAAAAGATAAACGTCAGCATGAACACCGTGGAATGGGCCGTTTACTACCAGAAGGTCCCGTCGGCGGTAAGCACCGGCGAGGGACCTGACGTGGGGATCATGCACGCCGACCAGCTGGGGACCAACGCCGCGCGAGGCGTGGTTATCCCTCTGGACGACGTGGCCAGCGCGTTGGGGCTGAAGGAGAGCGATTTCGCCCCGACTGTCTGGAACGCCGGTCTCTACAACAACCAGCGCTTCGGTATACCCCTGGACATGCACCCGCTCGGGTTCTACTACAACAAGAGTCTGATGGAGAAAGCGGGCCTCGACCCCAACAATCCGCCCCAGACCAGAGACGACTACGAGGCCGCGCTCGAGGAGATGAAGGGCGCCGGCATCCAGGGACACTGGGTGTCCCCGCTCCTGTTTACTGGCGGGCTCAGCTGGATGTCGGTGCTCTGGCAGATGGGCGGCGACCTCTACAATGACGATGCATCCAAGGCGACCTTCAACTCCGACGCGGGCGTCCAGGCATTGGAATGGATGGTAAGCCTCGTCAAGAAGGGATACAGCCCCAAGGACGTAGGCGAGGACGCCGAGTTCGTCGCCTTCCAGAACGGCGACAACGCCTTTATGTGGAACGGCATCTGGAACATAAATCCTCTCAAAGAGGTCAAGGGGCTCGAGTGGGATGTGGCCCCGCTGCCACAGATAGGCACGGAGAAGGCCGCCTGGGCCGGCACACACCAATTCGTGATCATGAACAAGCAGCCGCTGGACGAGAACAAGGTGCAGGCTTCCAAGGTGTTCATCAACTGGATCAGCGAGAAGTCCATCGAGTGGGCAAAGGCCGGGCAGATCCCGGCGCGCGCGACCGTGCGCGAGAGTCAAGAGTTCAAGAGCCTCGAAGAGCAGGCCACCCTGGCCAAGCAGGTGCCCTACGTGCACTTCGTCCCGCCCGTGCCTGGCATCGCCGAGGTGGGGCTGACGACCTTCGAACGGGCGGTCAACGAGGCCGTATTGCTCAAGACGGAGCCCAAGGCCGCGCTCGACGCAGCGGCGAGCCGGGCCGACCAGCTGTTGGAAGAGAACCGCCAGAAGTACCAGGCGTAGAACATGGCCACGCAAGGGATCGAGCAACCCCACATCCAGCAGCCGCCGGGCAGGAAGCCATCCGGCAGCCGCCGGAAACCAACGGACGCAAGCCTCCTCACGCCGTTCGTGTTTCTAGCGCCTTACCTGCTGCTGTTCATCGTCTTTATCGTGATACCTGCGGTCTTCGGGATCTGGATCAGCCTCCACGTCTGGGACCCCCTCCTGATCGCAAAGCCCTGGGTCGGACTCCAGAACTACACAGACCTGTTCTCCTCGAACTCGACAACGGCCGGCCCCTTCTGGAACAGCATGGAAGCCACGGGCAAGTTCACGCTCTACTCGGTGCCGCTGCTCGTGGTCATCCCGTTGGTGGTCGCCCTGATACTCAACCAGCAGATCCGTGGGATACAGTTCTTCCGGGCGATGTACTTCGCGCCCTACGTGCTTGGGGTTGCCGTTATCGGCGTCCTATGGCGTTTTTTGCTCGACCCGAACGTCGGGCTCGTGAACTACTACCTGGGTGTTCTAGGGCTGGAGAAGGTGCCCTGGATCACGGCGCTGCCGTGGGCCTGGGTATCTCTGGTGGGGGCGACGGTCTGGTGGACTCTCGGGTTCAACGCCGTGATCTACCTGGCGGGCCTCCAGGACATAGACCCCGAGCTCTACAACGCGGCCAAGGTGGACGGCGCGAACCGTTGGCAGAGGTTCGTCAACGTGACCCTGCCGGGCTTGAGGCCGGTCCTCCTGTTCGTCGTGACGGTGACGATCCTGGCCTCGGCCAACATGTTCGGCCAGTCGTACATCATCACGAAGGGTGCCCCCGGCGAGGAGACGACGACGGCGATCATGTACATCGCGGAGACGGGGCTCCAGCAGTTCAACATGGGCGCCGCGGCGGCGATGAGCTACGTGCTGGCTCTCGCCCTGCTAATCGTCAGCGTCGTGAACTTCGCCGTCTTCCGCAATAGGGGGGATTGAGATGGCTCAAACGACGCCCAGCGCGCAGACGAAACCGACCCGGAGGGACCCGCGGCAAGTTGCCAGGCTCATCCTGCCGTACACGCTGCTCATACTGCTAACGGTAGTGTTCGTCGCCCCCCTCCTGTGGATGCTCTCGACCTCGCTCAAGCCGAACTTCCAGACCACGCAGTTCCCTCCGAACTGGATCCCGCAGGACTTCTCCGGCGAGGGCTACTCGACGATCCTCACCACGACTACCCAGAACCCCGTCCTCCGGTGGTTCATCAACAGCCTGGTCGCCGCCACCGCGCACGCGGCGCTCGTGCTCGTCACGGCGTCCATGGCGGCCTACGCGCTGGCCCGGATGAACTTCCGTGGCAAGAACATCCTGTTCGCCTTGATCATCTCTACCCTGTTCATCCCGCAGTTCGTCTTTCTCATGCCCAACTACCTGATCGTGGATTCCCTCGGCTGGCTGGACACCCTCCTGGCCGTAATCGTACCTTCGGCGGCCGGGGCGTTCGGGGTCTTCTTCCTCAGGCAATTCTACCTGTCGCTGCCACAAGAGCTGGAGGAAGCCGCCCTCATAGACGGGGCGAATAGATACCAGATCTTCCTCCGCATCATCCTGCCGATCTCCAAGGCTCCCCTGGCGACGCTCGCGGTGCTGAGCTTCCTGACCAGCTGGAACGACTTTCTCTGGCCGGTGTACGTGCTCCTTAGCCCGCAGAATTACACCTTGCCTCCGGGGCTATCCGTCCTCCAGGGCGCTTACAACACGAACTACACGGTCATCATGGCCGGCGGCGTGCTCGCCAGCGTTCCGGTCCTGATCCTCTACCTGTTCGCCCAGAGGTACATAATCCAGGGCGTCTCCCGCAGCGGCCTGAAAGGATAGAACCATGACGTCGGCGAAAGACTCAGGCCCCGCAAGGCTCCTCGGCTTCGCGGCCGTGCTCCTCCTGAGCGTGCTCCTGGCCTCAGGCATCGGCCTGGCGCAGGAGACGACGGAGGATACCTACACCAACCCGGTCTCAAAGGACTTCGCCGACACCTTCGCTGACCCGGCGGTGATCAAGGGCAAGGACGGCTTCTGGTACGCGTTCGGGACGAGCGACCCGCTGCGCGAGGGCGAAGGCGAACACCACACCATCCCGATCTCGCGCTCCAAAGACCTGGTGAACTGGAAGTACGTCGGCGACGCCTTCGAATCCCCCGCCGAGGTGTCCTGGGCCGCGCAGGACGCGAGCATCTGGGCGCCGGACATCCGCTACCTGAACGGCAAATACTACATGTACTACGTGGTCACCCAGACCACCGTAACCCCGGACCGCCACGACAACGCCGTAGGCGTCGCGACCGCGCCCACGCCCACCGGCCCGTGGAAGGATTCGGGCGAGCCGGTCGTCGGCCCGCGCCGGGGCGGCCCTGGGGACAACTTCAAGTGGACCTTCGACCCCAACGAGTTCACCGACCCCGACGGCACCCGCTACCTCTACTACGGCTCCTATTACGGCGGCATCTTCGTCACCGAGCTTACGCCCGACGGCACGCGCGCCGTCGGCGAGCCGACGATGGTCGCGATAGACAACCGCTACGAGGGCGCCTACGTGGTGAAGCGCGACGGATACTATTACCTCTTCGGCTCCTCGGCCAACTGCTGCGCCGGGCCGACCACGGGCTACAGCGTCTACGTCGGCCGCTCGGAGAGCCCCAAAGGTCCGTTTATCGACCGCGAGGGCCAATCGATGACCGAGTCGCGGGTGGGTGGGTCCATAGTCGTCACGCCGAACGGCAACAAGTGGATCGGGACCGGCCACAACGCCGTCGTCACCGACCTCTCGGGAGAGGACTTCTTCGTCTACCACGCCATAGACCGCGCCGACCCCTACCTCGACGAGCCCTTCGGGATCAACGAGCGCCCCATGCTCTTCGACCGGCTCGACTGGATCGACGGCTGGCCGACCGTCCGCGGCGGCAGGTGGGCCTCCGAATCACCCCAGCCAGCCCCGGTCACGGACGGCCCCGTAAACGACTCCTTTAACCGCGGCACCTCCCTCGACGGCGAATGGAGAGCCAGCGGCGGCTGGCGCCTCGTCAAGGAGGCCGACGGCGAGGGCTACGCCCGCCAGCAGGACGCGAGCCTCAAGCAGAGATTCCTGATCAACGGCTCCCCGCTCCCCGCCGACGTTCGCGCCGAGGCCGACCTGCGCCTCGCGGGCGGCACGGCTGCCGGCGTCGTGGTGCGCTACCGGGACCCGAAGAACTACGCGGCGGCCTGGCTCGACCGGACCGCCAACGCCCTCGTTACCGATGTCGTGACGCGCGGGGTGAGCAACCGCCGGAGCACGCCCCTCCCAGCCGGGTTCGCCTTCGAGCAGTGGCACAACGTCGCCGTCGAAGCGCGCGGCTCACGGATGACCGCCGAGGTCACCGACGCCAGGCTGCACGACCCCTACGCCGTCGCCGAGCGCACCCTGCCGGCGTCGCTCTCGGAGGGAAGTATGGGCGTCGCGGCCCGCGGTCGCGCGGACGCGGACAACGCGAGCGCGGCGGCGCTCTACACGCCGAACACGCAGATGGCCGCCCCGCCGGAGGTCGGCGCGATCTCCGAGGCGCACAGCGACGAGTTCGACGACGCGGCGCTGGAGCCGGAGTGGGAGTGGGTTCGCGAGCCCGCCGGAGAGGAGTCGGGCGGCGCCTACCGCTGGCCGACGCAGGAGGGCGACATCGTCGGCACCGGGAACAACGCCTCGCTGCTCCTGCGCGACGCGCCCGAAGGCGACTACACCGTCGAGACCAAGCTCACTATAGACCTCGGCGTCGATACGGTGCGCAACTTCCAGCAGGGTGGCATGATCGCCTACGTCAACGACGACCACTGGACGCGGCTCAGCCACGTCGCGATCTGGAACACCCGCCAGACCGAGTTCGGGAAGGAGATGCCCTTCGCGGGTGGGCTCTCGTTCGGCGGGATGCTGATCGGGCCCCCCGCCGACACCACCTACCTGCGCCTCTCCCACCGCGTAGACCCGGACAACGGCGAGCACGAGTTCCGCGCCGCCACCAGGCGCGAGGGGGGGAGCTGGATCTGGGGCGGCACCTGGACCCTGCCG
Source organism: Rubrobacter sp. (assembly GCA_016781725.1). Taxonomy (GTDB): domain Bacteria; phylum Actinomycetota; class Rubrobacteria; order Rubrobacterales; family Rubrobacteraceae; genus Rubrobacter_D. The sequence continues at coordinate 14,106 of JADDPU010000097.1, forward strand.
GCGGGCACCGAGCCGCAGATAGGGCTGCTCTCGCTCGGCAAGGCACCCAACGACCCCGCGGCGATGTCCGAGTTCGACTACTTCAGGGTCTACCGCCCGTAGTCTAATGAGCCCGTAGATCCCACCGCAGGGAGGGCCCGTTTGCAGGAGGAGATCGCGATGGAGAAGGAGCGGGAGGCCAAAGAGGACGGCCGCTACATCATCTTCTACTCTTTCGAGCCCGAAGAGGAGGAGGCGTGAACCAGCTGCGCTGGGACCCGACCCTGCGCGAGTGGGTCGCCTACGCCACCCACCGCCAGGACCGTACCTTCCTGCCGCCCGCCGAGTACTGTCCCCTGGACCCGACGAAACCGGGAGGCTTCCCGACGGAGGTGCCGAGGGAGCACTACGACATCGTTGTCTTCGAGAACAAGTTCCCTTCGCTCTCCCCAGACGCCCCCGAGCCAGACGAGCGGGGCACCGCGTTGACCCCCACGGCCCCGGGACGCGGGGTCTGCGAGGTCGTCCTCTACTCCGACGACCACGACGCGACGCTCGCCGGGATGAGCGAGCGTCGCATCCGCAACCTCGTCGAGGTGTGGGCCGACCGCTACAGGGAGCTCGGCGCGCGCGAGGAGGTCTGCTACGTCTTTATCTTCGAGAACAAGGGCGAGGCCATAGGCGTCACGCTCCACCACCCGCACGGCCAGATCTACGCCTACCCCTTCGTCCCGCCGCGCCCGAAAAAGGAGCTGGATGCGGCCCGCGAGCACCGGGCCCAGAGCGGGGGACGCTGCCTTCACTGCGACCTCCTTTCCCAGGAGCACGAGGACGGGCGCAGGATCGCCGCCAAGGGCGAGCACTTTAGCGCCTTTATCCCTTTCTACGCCCACTTCCCGTTCGAGGCGCACGTCTACTCCCGCCGGTGTGCGCCCTCCATAACGGACCTCGACGCCGCGGAGCGGTGGGATCTCGCCCGCGTCCTCAAACGGCTGCTCGTCGGCTACGACGCCCTTTTCGGCTTCTCGCTCCCCTACATGATGGTCATGCACCAGAGCCCAACGGACGGCGAGGACTACGAGGGCATAGCCCACTTCCACATCGAGTTCTACCCGCCCAACCGCACGGCGGACAAGCTGAAGTACCTGGCAGGCAGCGAGACCGGCGCCGGCGCTTACGTAGTGGACGTGCTGCCGGAGCAGACCGCGCTCACGCTGCGCGAGGCCGTCGAGAGGGCCGGCGGCGCGGCCCCGTGAAGCTCCTGGTAACGGGCGGGGCCGGCTACATCGGGAGCGTCGTCGCCTCCCAGCTCGTCGAGGCCGGGCATGAGACCGTGGTGCTGGATAACCTCGCCAAGGGTCACGAGGAGGCCATCCCCGGGGGCACGCAGCTTGCCAGGGGGGATCTTCTGGATGAGGACTTCGTGCGTGGGGTGCTTGCAGAAGGCTTCGACGGGGTGCTCCACTTCGCGGCGCTCTCGCTGGTGGCGGAGTCGGTCGAGCAGCCGGAGCGCTACTTCCGGAACAACGTCTGCGGGACCCTCAACCTGCTCGAGGCCATGGGCGAGACTGGCGTCTCCCGGCTCGTCTTCTCCTCGACGGCGGCGGTCTACGGCGAGCCTGAGGAGGTCCCCATCCCCGAGACCGCCCCCACCGTCCCGACCAACCCTTACGGGGCCTCCAAGCTGGCGGTCGACGGCCTCATCGGGGCTGTCGCCCGCGCCCGCGGCCTGGCCGCGACGAGCCTCCGCTACTTCAACGTCGCCGGGGCGAGCGCGCGCTTCGGGGAGGACCATCACCCCGAGACCCACCTCATACCCCTCGTGCTGCAGGCCGCGGCCGGAACCCGCGACTCGGTAAAGCTTTTCGGCATCGACTACCCGACGCGCGACGGGACCGCCGTGCGCGACTACATCCACATCGAGGACCTCGGGAGGGCGCACCTGCTCGCGCTCGAAGCCGCCCCGTCAGGCGAGCACCGCGTCTACAACCTCGGCAACGGCGCCGGCTTCTCGGTGCTCGAGGTGGTCGAGGCCGCCCGCCGGGTTACGGGCCGGCACATAGAGGCAGTCGAGGCGCCCCGGCGGGCCGGCGACCCGCCGGTCTTGGTAGCCTCGAGCGAGAAGATCCAGGGCGACCTCGGTTGGGCGCCAGAGAAGCCCGAGCTCGAGGCCATGATCTCCGACGCCTGGAGCTGGATGCAGGCACACCCGAACGGGTACCAGTAGGGTCACGCTTTGCGCGAGATCGAGGAGAAGGCCCGTGGCGCTTACGTAGAGAGGTTCGGGGAGGAGCCCCAGCTGGTAGCGAGCGCCCCGGGGCGCGTGAACCTGATAGGGGAGCACACCGACTACAACGACGGCTTCGTCCTCCCCTGCGCCATCGGCCGCCGGGTCGCCGTCGCCGCCGGGCGCGGCGAGGGCGGGCTCTACTCCGCGGACTTCGAAGAGGCGCGCCCGCTTGGGGAGAAGGACTCCTCCTGGGCCGACTACCCGCGCGGTGTGGCGTGGGCGATGGTCGAGGCGGGCCACGAGGTAGGAGCGTTTAGGGCGGCCCTCGCCGGCAACGTGCCGCTCGGGTCCGGGCTCTCCTCCTCGGCGGCCATCGAGGCGGCGACCGCGCTCGCCCTCGACGAGCTCTGCGGGTTCGGCCTTACGGGAAAGGACCTCGCCGTCTTGTGCCAGAGGGCCGAGAACGGCTTTGTCGGCGTGAACAGCGGCATCATGGACCAGTACGCGTCGCTGCTGTGCGAGGCGGGCACCGCCCTGCTCGTCGACTGCCGCTCCCTCGAGGCCGAGAGCGTACCGCTTGACCTCGAGGCCGCCGGCCTCGCCCTGGCGGTCTGCGACACGCGCGTCGAGCGCGGCCTCGCCGACACCGGGTACAACGACCGGCGCAGCACCTGCGAGCGCGCGGCACGCGCTTTGGGGGTCGAGTCACTGCGCGACGCGGCGGAGGAGGATCTCGAGCGCCTCTCCGGCGAGGAGTTGTCGCGGGCCCGGCACGTGGTCTCGGAGAACGCCCGCGTCCTCGAGGCTGTCGAGGCGCTGCGGGCCGGGGACTTCGAGCTTTTCGGACGCTTGATGTACGCCTCTCACGCCTCGCTGCGCGACGACTACGAGGTATCCACCCCGGAGCTGGACGCCTTCGTGGAGCTGGCGAGAGGCTTCGGCGCCCCCGGCGCGCGCCTCACGGGAGCCGGCTTCGGCGGCTGCGCCATCGCCCTCGTACCGACCGGGGAGACAGGGCAGATCGCGAAAGAGTGCCGGCAGGTGTTCGACGAACGCGGCTTCGAGGAGCCCGCGTTCTACGAGTTCGTGCCGGCGGCGGGGGCGGAGCTCGCGCGGTGAACCGGACGGCGCCGGTGCTCCTGGCGCTCGTGTTAATACTTGCGCTGGCGCTCGCGGGTTGCGGCCAGAACGCGGGTTCCGAGCCTAGCGAGCCTGCCTCTCCCGCGGGGCCCGAGACTTTCAAGAACCCCGTCTACGACGCCAACTTCCCCGACCCTTTCGTCCTGCGGGCGGGCGAGACTTACCACGCCTACTCCACGAACGACGCCGAGGCGAACGTCCCGACGCTCAGGTCCAGAGACCTGGTGGATTGGGAGGAGGGCAAAGACGCCATGCCGCGGCTCGCCCCGTGGGTTGCGCCGGGGCAGACCTGGGCGCCCGAGGTGCTCGACCTTGGCGGCGGGTACGTCCTGTACTACACCGCGGCCTCGGCCGCCGAGGGGAGGCAGTGCCTGGGGCACGCCGTGAGCGACTCTCCCGAGGGGCCTTTCGTCGACCGGGACGAGAGGCCCCTCGTCTGCCAGGTTCGGGAGGGGGGTTCCATAGACGCCAGCCCGTTCGTGGACGGGGACGGGACCCCGTACCTGCTATGGAAGAACGACGGGAACGCCGTCGGCCGCGACACGTACATCTACTCCCAGAAGATGTCAGCGGACGGCCTGGACCTGCTCGGCGAGCCCGTCAGGCTCTTCAAGCAGGGCGCAGCCTGGGAGGGAGAGCTGGTCGAGGCGCCGGTGATGTGGAGGCGCGGCGGCGAGTACTACCTCTTCTACTCAGCGAACGCCTACTACAACAAGTCCTACGCCGTCGGGTACGCGAAGTGCGAGGGACCGCTAGGCCCTTGCGAGAAGGCCCCCGAGAACCCTATCTTGAGGACCGGAGACGGGGCGGTGGGGCCCGGGCACGTGGCCGTGGTCGAGGACGGCGCCGGCGGGAGCTGGGTGGCTTACCACGCCTGGCCGCCTGACGCCGTCGGCTCCGTCTACCCCGGCCGCGTCCTCTGGATCGACCGGCTTACGTGGAAAGGCGATAAGCCCACCATAGAGGGCCCGACGGAGGGCAGGCAGCGCGCGCCGGCGCCGCTCTGAGACGGATACGACGAACACGCCGATGGGAGGGACCTAGGTGAGCCGGGAGTCAAGGGACGAGAAGCTGCGGGATCTCATGCGGGAGCGCGGGCTGGGAGCTCTCCTCCTCCGCCGGCCTGCGAACTTCGCCTGGTACACCGGCGGCGCGGACAACAGGGTGGACCGCGGGGACCCTCTGGGCGTCGCGGGCATCCTGTGCACCACCGGGTCCACGTACGTCCTCACCGACAACATCGAGGCGCCTCGCATGCGGGACGAGCAAACCCCGGAGATGGAGATCGCCGAGCACCCGTGGCACGAAGGTCCGGCGGCGCTGTTGGAGGAGCTCACCGGTGGCGCGCGTGTCGGAGCGGACTTCCCTTCCGAGCTCGGCCCGGATCTCTCGGCGGAGGTAGCGCCCCTGCGCTACGTCCTGGATGCCGCCGCCGTCGAACGCTACCGCCGTCTGGGCGCCGACGCGGCCGAAGCGGTCTCGGAGGCGGCTGCCTCCCTTGGGCCAGAGGCCGACGAGAGGGAGGCAGCGGCGGAGCTTGCGGCGGCCTGCCGCAGGAGGGGGATGTTCTCCCCCGTGTTGCTCGCCGCCTCCGCGGCGCGCCTCGCGCGCTACCGTCATCCCATCCCGCGGGGAGGGCCCCTCGGAGGCCGGGCCATGCTCGTAGTCTGCGCCGAGCGCGGCGGCCTCTTCGCCAACCTCACGCGCATCATAGATTTCGAAGAACCGGACCCCGGGACGGCCCACGGGCAGGAGGCGTGCGCGGAGATCCTGCGCCGCATGAGGGAGGAGGCGACCCGCCCGGGGCGCACCCTGGCCGAGGCGTTCGAGGACTGCCGACGCTTCTACGCCGAGGCGGGGTTCCCTGAGGGCTGGAGGGGTCACCACCAGGGGGGCACGACGGGGTACGCCTCGCGCGAGGTCGTCGCGACCCCCGATGCCCGCCAGGAGATACGGGCCGGGCAGGCGTTCGCCTGGAACCCGTCGCTGGAGGGCGCCAAAGCCGAAGAGACCTTCGTGCTCCTGGAGAACGGGCCCGAGGTCTTGACCCGCTCCTAGCCCGCCCGTACGCCCTCAAAAGCCGCAGCTCTCGCCGTTTAGGAGCGGCTTTCGCCGGGTACCCCGAAAAGGGTAGATCCGACGGAAGGAGCAGACCCATGGCTAACGAGTTGCGGGGCAAAAAGATAGCCATCCTCATAGCCCCGGTCGGCAGCGAGCAGGCCGAGTTCGTCCAGCCCAAGCAGGCAGTCGAGGAAGCCGGCGCGACAGTAGATGTGGTCGGCCTCCAGACCGGCGAGGCCCAGACCATGAACAGCGACGTCAACCCCGGCGAGACGTTCACGGTGGAAAAGGAGGTCTCCGAGGTCTCCGCTGACGAGTACGACGGCCTGATCGTGCCAGGCGGCACCGTGGGGGCTGACACTTTGCGCGCCAGCCCCGAGGCGGTAGGCTTCGTGCGCGCCTTCTTCGAGCAGGCCAAGCCGGTCGGCGTGATCTGCCACGGTCCCTGGACGCTGGTCGAGGCCGACGTGGTGAAGGGCCGCACGCTGACCTCCTACCCAAGCCTCCAGACCGATATCCGCAACGCGGGCGGCACCTGGGTGGACGAGGAGGTAGTCACGGACCAGGGCCTCGTCACGAGCCGCAACCCCGACGACCTTCCGGCGTTCTGCGCCAAGATCGTCGAGGAGTTCGCCGAGGGCCGGCACGAGGAGCAAGCCAGGAGCGCCTAGAGACCCGACGCCAGTTCTACGGCTCTTACTCGGGACACGG
>JADDPU010000195.1 GCA_016781725.1 Rubrobacter sp.
CCATGGCCGGATCATAGCAAAAGAGAGCGAACCGGTCGCTGCCCGTCCTTCGTCTGCCTGCGCCGCGCGTCTGCGCGTCGAACCGCTCGTCCGTCGTCCTATCGGGACCGAGGTATGCCTCGAAGGTTGGCGCCATCGTCGCAATCGGCGTTCGTCGAGGCAAAGCCGATCGCGACAACAGGTCCCGCCTGAGCCCCCAATAAGGTTGCGAACCTGGTTGTCAGGCTAACCATGCCCATGCGGCACGTTGGGGAGAGCGCCTGGTCGGATGTGGTCTGTGGACACTCACGTCGGGCGCAGCGAATAATTACCGGCGAGAAAAACCCTTTGGCCTTATCCACCTCTACCCGAGCAGTCGAGCGCTTGACGGACCACACGAACGGACACACCCTCCATCCGAAGGTCACACAGCTGGCCCCAGCGCCGACAACTTCGCGCCGCTCACCACCCTCATGCCCGACGGCCACCCCCAAACTCAAGTGACGTGGGTCCACGCCGACGGCGATCACCTCCTGATCAACACCGAGGTGCACCGCCAGAAGTTCGAGAACGTCGTCGAGCGCGACCCGAGGGTGCCGCTCACGATCTGGGACGAGGATTACCCCTACAGCTTTGTGGAGGTACGCGGGTAGGTCGGGAGGAAGGAGGCCGGAGGTCACATAGACAACCTTTGCCACAAGTACCATGGCAGGCCCTACGGGACCCCGATCAAGAGCGGACGGGTGCTTAGGATCGCTCCGTTGCGGCAAGTGATCCGCACGCCCTCCTAGCCGACGCCATCACGCTTCTTCCCTTTATCCACTCGAGGGCGCGGAAGTGGAATTCTCCGAAGTAGTTAGCCAAGATAGATCTCAAGTATGGGTCACATGACCAATAGGCAAGCCGACCTTCTACCCCTATACTCGGCCAGCTCTACGACGGAGACGAGGAGACATGCTAGTGCCGACGCAGGAACCACAACGTGGAGATACGACAGGACGAAGCGCCGTCGTGACTGTTGCGGAAGTCGTCGACATTGTTCGCGAGTGGGTGGACCTTCAAGCACGCCACCTGCCAAATTTTGCCGGCGCGTACCTGTGGGGCGGAATCACGGCGTTGCCGGCGGATGCGCCGTTTCCCCTGTACCGTGATGTCGACGTCGTCGTCGTGGTGACCAAGGGTGCGCGCGATGGAAACCTGGAGATTTTCTACCGGGGTCTCATGCTCGAGGTCATCGCGCTGGACCTCGCCGCCCACCAGGATGCCGAAGCCGTGCTGGCAAACCCTAGCCATGGCCCGAACATGGCCACGACGCAGATCCTGGCCGACCCTACCGGGACCCTGCTACCACTGCAACAGGCTGTCGCGGCGCACTATGGCCGGCGCCGCTGGATACAGGCACGCTGCGAGAGGGAAAAGGCGTCGGCGGAGCAATCCCTCGCCGCCATGCGCCAGGCATCTACGCCTGTCGAGATCCTGGATTCCGTGCGGGAGTTTCTCGGCGCGCTCAGTGGCCTGCTCGCCATCGCGCAACTCAAGCGTCCGACCACGCGGCGCACGCTGGCCCTGCTGCGCGAGTTACTTGAAGCGCAAGGGCGGCTCGACCTGCACGAGGCGGCGCTCACCATCATGGGCTGCGCACACTTGAGCCGGGCGGATGTGCAGACGATGCAAGACCAGTGCGC
>JADDPU010000457.1 GCA_016781725.1 Rubrobacter sp.
ATCGGCGCCAGAGGTTGCCAGGAGCTTTATTCACCCGAGTGCGTGGAAGGAGCCAGCCTGTTGAAAAAGGCCTTGCTGGGCCCCACCACGGACGGCTCTCGCGATGTACCCGAACTTTATGGAACACCCAACGTCTCGCTCCGGGTCGTCGGAGGGCGGCCACCTGCGCCGGGCTTCTCGGGCCTCTGGTTCCGAGGGCCAGCAGCCGCTTGACACGTTCTGCCCAGAAGCGATCATCAGGGCCTCTGAGTTCACCTTCTCTAACCGCCTGAGCCTGAACCTCCTAAAACCGTGCCAGTCCTTGGCCTCCCCGAAGAGTGGCTCTACCCATACGGCGCGTTTGCGTAGGGCCCTGCGGTAGGCTTCGGTGTCGCGGTACGCTCTGACCCTTTCGAGATACTCCTCCTCTTGGAGGCTGCGACTGACCCATCGTCCCTTCGGACTGTTCGTGCACTTACTCTTGAGGGGGCACTCGTTGCAGGCGGACGCGTCCGCACGGCGTACCTTACGTATCCTCCCCTGCGATCGTAGCCCTGACGGCGCAAGATCTCGCCTTGGGGGCAGGTGTAGACGTCCTTTTCGGCGTCGTAGACGAAGTCCTCTATGGTGAGCAGCGAGGTGGTGCGTTTTCCTTGCTCGGGCAGCAGCGCGGTATAGGCGCGGATGGATGCCTTCTCTATGGCCGCTATGTTCTCCCTGGTGCCGTAGTAGGCGGCGTCCCCCGTGACCGAGCGCGGGCGCAAACGCCAACGGAAGGTGCTCCTGAATAGCATCTCTTGCATGAGGAGGTTCTCCGTGACCTGCGCCCCCGTAACCAGCACCCCCAGGATCACCCGCGCCTTGCCCCCGTCCACGACGACGTAGTGGGTCAGGTACCCGAGCCTATTGGCGCTCTTCTTGTTCTTCTGGTGCATCGGCGAGGCGTCGGGGTCGGTGGTGCTCACCCTGAGATCCGCCATCCTCTTGTAAGCCCACCTAACCACCCCTCGCTCCTTCCTGGCGCCCGGCCTCGGCGATCCAGCGGTGCCCGAGCGCGTTCTTTCGCGCGAGCTCTCGCCTTTCGTTACCCTCCGGCCCTACGACGCCGGCGATGGCTCCTGAGTGGTCTCCTTCCGGGGCGGGGAGGGTGTCCTCGGGGAAGGTCGCCGCCAGGTGCTCTTCGAGCCGCCCCTCCACCAGCGAGCGCGACCTCCTCGAGCCGATCGAGGCGTTGGCCTCCACCTTGGTGGCGTCCAAGAACAGCTCCTCGCCCCACACCAGTCCGGCATCGACGCACTCCTCCTGGACGATCCGCTCGAAGAAGCCGCGGAAGACCGCGAGGCCGAAGCGTTCCCTGAAATCCGGGTGAGGGAAGAGTGGTCGGGCAAAGGCTCTTGCAAGTCGTAGCCCAGGAGGTACCAACGCACCGAGAGGCGGTCGGCAACCGCTCGCATGAGCTGGCGTTCGGAGCGCAGGTCCTCAAAGAACATCACCAACTGTGCAGCTTGAAGAAGACGACCGGGTCAACGGAAGGCCTGCCACCGTTCGCATAGAGCGGCTCCGCCAACTCCCTCACGAACGAGAGGTCCAGACGCGCCTCAAGGCGGCGGTAGAAGTGGTCTCTTCGGGAACCAGGTCCTCTAGCGAGACGTCTAAGGGTAGGGGTGCGAAGCTGCGGGTCTTG
>JADDPU010000554.1 GCA_016781725.1 Rubrobacter sp.
CGGTTCGCTGGCGACCCTGGGTTGGACCGGCGCCCTCTGCGTCGTCGCGGCGCTCTTGCTGCTGCTCCTCACCACCAGGGCGAAGCGGCCAGAGGTAGCGCTCGAGGGGTAACCGCCTTACCAAAGGACCTTACCGGCGCCCGGCCAACCCCACGACTATCAGCGGCAACACGCCTCCCTGACCCTCGATCTCGCCCACGCGCTCAACCCGCTCTGCGGCGAAGGCCATGGGCGTCGGCGCTGGCTTCGACGATCTCTATGAGGGGACATCGCGGTCCCCGGAGGCGGCGCTCCTTACTTCGTCCACTCGCGCGAGACGGCGACCTCGACCTCGACTGGCACCTTCTTGAGGATCCTCTCCCCGGCCCGGCTCATGGCCCGCTTCATCTTCTCTGAGACCTCCGGGGCCAACTCCTCGGCGCACTCGACGACGAACTCGTCGTGGATGGAGTTGATGAGGCTGGCGTCGGTGTCCTTCAGCTCCCCACCGATGTAGGCCAGGGCGAGCTTGGCGATATCGGCGCTGGAATTGTGGACGACCATACCGTTCGCGGCAAACCTTCCGGTTTCGCTGTTGACGATGTCGTACATCTCAACCCACTCGTCCGTCACGTCGACGCGCTCGACCTTCTGGGCCCTGCCGTAGGCGGCCGATCCATCAGCTTTGCCCTTATAGGACGACGCGACGACGGCCTCGATCTTCTCCTGCTTCGCCGGGTTCATAAAGCCGACCTCGGAACAGAACAGGGCGGTGTCCTTCTTCATAACTCGGACGTTAACGCGAGTGTCGTAGACGCCGATCCTGCTCCGAATGCCGAGCAACAGCAGAGCCTCCTGGACCTCCCTGGCCCAATCCAGATGCTTACTGCCGCGCCCGAAGGTTAGCACCGGACCATCGGGATGGGCCGTACCGTCGCCGTCGAACAGACCGCGCAGGTATCCGCACAGGACGCTCCGGCTACGCCAGGCCACGTCGGGGATGCGCTCCTTAATGCCCATCTCCTTTATCTGCCGGGCGAGACTCGTGCAGGAGAAGGTGAGGCGGTGCAACCTCTTCGGTTGGTGTTCCGTGACCCTCGTCTGGTGGGTGACGTGGCCGAGCCTCTGCGTTAGGGAGAGCAGCTTCGGCAACAAGACCTCTTCGTGCTCTGCGACCAGAAGGACGATTCTCGTTTCGCTCACAGACCCGTCCGATGCGATGCGGCCTAACCATTCTCCCAGCTCCTCGCGAGTTCCTATCTCGTTCAGGTCGGCGGCGGTCGCCGGAGGCCGCCTGAGGCTTGCGGGAGGAAGACAGAGATCCAATTCCCACTTTGGTAGTCCTTCGGCCAACACGACGCGCTCTTGCGCTCGGATCTCCTCAGTCTTCTTCCAGGCCTCGCCACCGTCGTTATTCCGCACCAGAAACTTGTGGTCTGGGCTGCACTCGATCTTGTGCCCACCCTTGAGGACTACCCGCGTTAGTTGCTTCTTGCCGCTGGCAACTACCGAAGCCTGTGAGAAACGTTCTCCATCCCACACCGAAACGGCGCGCCCTGCCAGGGACCGTATCGGCACGTAGCCTTCGAACCGCTCGAAGACGCGTACGCCGCCGCACAAACAGCCTTGTATTGGGTAATTCATTGCCTCGCGGCGCATCGCGCCCCGGTCGTCCGTGACCGGCGAGGCTCCGA
>JADDPU010000141.1 GCA_016781725.1 Rubrobacter sp.
TAAGGCCGCGGCACCGGATAATCCCTATTGAGGCTACTTGATCTGGTCTTTCAGCGCGTTGCCGGCAGTGAACTTGGGCACCTTGGAGGCCGGGATGTTGATCCTCTGCTTGGTCTGCGGGTTGATCCCCTGGCGGGCGTCCCGCTGCTGCACGTAGAACTTGCCGAAGCCGGTGATCTGGACCTGATCGTCATTCTTGAGGGCGTCGGTCACGACCTCGGTGAACGCGTCGAAGAACTTTTGAGCGTCGCTCTTTGAAGAGTTCGCCTTGCCAGCAATCTCCTCTATCAGCGTCGTCTTGTTCATCGCCTGCTTGCCTCCCTACTTCGCTTGCACTCCTTCTTCCCCCGGTTTGCCGGGGGAATATACCAGAGACACCATGGCGCCTCAATCCCTATTTCCTACCCTCAGATCCTCGACCCTAAGCAGGACCCGGAAGGGGAACCCGTCGAGATCATCCCGCGCCTCCTCCCGCCGGTCGAGCACCGCGACTATCGCGGCGACCTCGACCCCGGCCTCGACCAGGTTCTTCGCGGCGCGCACGGCCTGGGTGCCCGTGGTGACGACGTCCTCGATCAGGGCTACCCTCTCGCCCGGCTCCAGGACGCCTTCGATACCGCGTCCCGCGGAGCTGCCGTACTCTTTGGCGGACTTGCGCACGATAACGTAGGGCAGCCCCGTGGCGAGCGCGACCCCGACCACCAGCGGGACGGCCCCGAGCTCCACGCCGGCGAGCCTCTCCACCCCTTCCGGCAGCTCCGCGGCCAGCGCGTCGGCCACGTCGCGCAGGAGGGCAGGATCTGTGGAGAAGAGGTACTTGTCTACGTAGAAGCTGCTGCGCTCCCCGCTGGAGAGGACGAAGTCACCCTCCAGGAGCGCCGCCTCCCTGATGCGGGGGGCGAGGTCAGACGCCCGACTCACCGGGCGTCCGCTCTCGGCGCTCCAGGTCCTCGAGCGCCTCGTCGAATGGCCCGAAGTCTACCCCCTCGAGGAGCCCGCCGATCTCTCGCGACTCGGCCCCGGCGGCGTCGAGCCGCGCCTCTATGCCGGCGTTGATCTCCGCCAACAGCTCTACCGCCGCGTTCAGGGTCCCGACGAGCTCCTCGTCGGGCACGCTACCCAAAGAGTCGGCGAGCCGCTCAAGCCGGCCCACCTTCTCCTCGAGCTCCCGCGCATCCGGCATCTCCCCGCGATCCTCCATAGGTCCCGGACTATACACCAAGCCGGAGCGCGCTTCCGGGCCACCTACCCCGCCGCATGACGCCCGACGCCGTGCAAAACCGAGCCCCGCAAACCTCCCGTCCCGCAAGAGCGCGCCCACACAAGTGCACTGCCGTAGACCTCACCCACGGGGGTAAGGGGTCGGGTAAGATGTGAGTTCCTGAGATGGGACCCCGGGACCGTTGAGGAGAGGAGCGGCTGTGGACTTTGTAAACGCGGTCCTCGCCTACGCCATGGCGGGCGCCTTCGTCCTCTGGCTCATCGGGGAGGATCGAGAGGGAAGCTCGCGGGTTCTGGCTCTCGTCTCCTCCTTGATCGTCACCCTGCTCTTCGTCGGGGAGGATCGGGAGGACCAGTGGTGGATCTCGGGCTTCGTGCTGGTAGTGCTCGCCGCCCTGGGGTTCGCCGTGGCCATCGCCCTGCTCGGGCCAGTCGTC
>JADDPU010000407.1 GCA_016781725.1 Rubrobacter sp.
CCCTTGCCGAGCACCCGCTCCCCGAAGTTTCGCGCGGCCTCGACGACCTCGGGGTCGGTCTCCGCGGTAGGGATGATCTCCATGAGCTTCAAATACCGCGGCGGGTTGAAGAAGTGGGTCCCTAAGAAACGCCTCTTGAAGCCCTCGGAGCGCCCCTCCGCCACCTGGTGCAGCGGGATGCCAGAGGTGTTCGAGGAGAGGATCGCACCCTCCTTCGCCGTCGCCTCGACGCGCTCCATGAGCTGTCGCTTGGGCTCTAGCCTCTCGATTATGGCCTCGACGATCCAGTCGGCCTCGCCGACGCGGTCGAAGTGCTCCTCGAAGTTCCCTATTCTCATCCTCTCGGCCACGGCCTCGCTCATCAGCGCCGCTGGCCTCGCCTTTTTCATCCGGTCGAAGCCGGCCTGTACGACGGCGTTCTTGTCCTCGCCGTCGTCCGGGGCGATGTCCAGCAGGTCCACCTCGAGGCCGGCGTTGGCGCAGTGCGCGGCGATGGCAGCCCCCATCGTGCCGGCCCCGAGAACTGCCACCTTCCTGATCCTGTGCGACATCGTCCGGCCTCCTTGTCCTACCCGTAGAGCTCCCTGTGCAGCGACTCGATGGCCTCTCTTACCCGCAACAGATGGACCTCGAATCTCTCCTTGATCTCTTGATACTTCTCTTCCCCCCGCGGCGTGATCGTGTAGAACCGCCGGCTCCTCGTCTCGGGCCGCTCCCACTCCCCCCTCACGTACCCCTTCTCCTCGAGACGCCTGAGCAGCGGGTACACCGTGTTCGGCGAGACGCTCATAGCACCGGCGCCCATCTCGCGGATCTGCGCCATGATGGCGTTCCCATACCCCGGCTCCTCCCGCACGAGGTGCAGTATAAGCAAAGGGAAGATGTCGCGCGTCTTGACCTCGCTCAGGAACAGGTCCTTCGGCGTCGTCCTCCCCGATGACCGCCCTCCCCGCTCAGCCAAACTTCTACCCCCTCACACCTCCGCGGAAAAAACTTGTCAAATTTGATAATAACACGGATAATAAGTTTGCGTAAAGGTCTAAGCCCCGTTAGAGTTGGGGTTCGGGGAGTATCCACACAAGGAGGAGCGCCGGTGATCGCTGACGTTACCAAGTCCCTCGGGACCGACTACTACCTGCTCGACGAGTTATTCACGGACGAGGAGCGGGCGGTCCGCGACAAGGTGAGGGCGTTTGCTGATGCCGAGGTCATACCCGTAATCAACGAGTACTGGGAGAAGGCCGAGTTCCCTTTCGAGCTGGTACCGAAAGTCGCTGAGCTCAATATAGCGGGCGGGGCGATCGAGGGCTACGGGTGTCCCGGGATGAGCCAGCTTGCGGCCGGGCTCGTGGCGATAGAGATGGCGCGTGGGGACGGGAGTTTGAACACGTTCTTCGGGGTCCATTCGGGGCTCGCGATGGGGACGGTGGCGATCTGCGGCTCGGAGGAGCAGAAGGAGCGGTGGCTCCCTGCGATGGCCCGGATGGAGAAGATCGGGGCCTGGGGTTTGACCGAGCCAGACCACGGGTCTGACTCCGTGATGCTCGAGACCACGGCCAGGCGCGACGGCGATGGGTGGGTGCTAAACGGGAAGAAGCGCTGGATCGGCAACGCCACCTTCGCCGACCTCGTCATCATCTGGGCGCGCGACGTCGAGGACGGCCAGGTCAA
>JADDPU010000363.1 GCA_016781725.1 Rubrobacter sp.
AGGCGGCCCGGAGCCGTCGGCGGCGGCCCGCTCGACGGTACCGGCCAGGTCCCAGCCGGGGCTGAAGCCAGGCTCGCTCGACTCGGCCCGGCGCACCTCGCCCCGGTTCAGCGAGACGGCCGCGACCCGCACCAGAGCCTCCGAAGGCGAAGGGGAGGGCTCCTCGACCTCGGCCAGGGCGAGCCTGGCAAGGGAGCCTGGATCTACTACGACCGCCCGCATCATGATGCCTCCTCGTCCGTAGGTTATCGCACTCTCGGAGTCTACCGGAGCGCGGCCAGCGCCTCCCGGGCCTCCGCTTGGGTCATCGGGGTGTTGCAGATCGGCGAGCCCGGCTCCTGCTTGCGTCCTTCGGCCAGGGAGCCGGCATCCACGGGGGTGAACCTGATCTCCTCCACGAGCCGCGAGACGACCGCCCTGGCCTCCGCGTCGTCTCCCGTGACGAAGAGCACGAGCCGGTCTTCCCCGGGTCCCCCACCCTTGAGCGTCTCGTACAGCACGCTTCACAGTAGCTGACCTGTAGGACGGTATCAGGCATGCTCAAAGAACCCCCGAGCGTCTTGGGCACCGGTCGCACAGAGCGCCGCTGCTATCGCCTCTACCAAAGCCTCTTTGGTCCTGGCCGCCGCATGGTCCGTTGAACCGCGGGCTGCCGCGCGTGGCTACTCGACCTCGGCCGCGACGACGACCGGGCTGTTGACGACGTTTCTGCGGGATACTACTGCGCGCGTACCTGACGGACGAGCTCTGACACCCGCTTTACAACGCATCCCGCAACGTCTATACAGTCCCCATGGCCGAAGCAGAGAAAAAAACCGGGAACCGGATGCGCGAGAGGCTGCGCAACCGGCCCCGCCTGCGGCCGAAGGTCTACGGGTACCTCACCGAGGAGAAGGAGTCGCTCAGGCAGGGGTTCGCGGCGCTCTTTCTCTCCTCGGCGGGGGAGCTTCTGGCCGGGATCGTGCTCGCCGGTATCTCCGGCACCCTCGAAGAGCTGGTCGGCCTGGCGGTCCTTATACCGGCCGCCATCGGGATGCGGGGGGCCATCTTCGGCGCCATGGGCAGCCGGCTCTCGACCTCGATCCAGACAGGCCTCTTCAGCTTCAACCTGCGGCGCGGCGTCCTGGCCGAGAACGTACAGGCCGCGGTGGTGTTGTCGCTCCTCTCTGGGGTGTTTCTCGCGTTTCTGGCCCGTTTTCTGTGCGGGGTCTTGGGCGTGCCGACCGATCTGTCGATCTTCGACTACGTCTTGATCTCGACGGTCGGCGGGATCATAGCCGGGGTGCTCCTGATCGGGATCACCGTCCTTGTCGCCCGCCTCTCCGTGGCCCGCGGCTGGGACATGGACAATATCGCGGCACCCATGCTCACCGCGGCCGGCGATATCCTGACGCTCCCTGCGCTGGTCCTTGCGACCTTGCTGATCGGTATCCCCATCTTCTCGAACCTTTTGGCGGCCGGTCTGATCGCGCTCTCCGGGGCCGCCGCCTACTTCGGTTTCCGCCTTGGCGCCGCCAACCTGCGGCGCATCCTCGCGGAGAGCCTGCCCATACTCGCCCTGACGGCGACCGTCATGATCCTCGTGGGCCTCGCCCTCGAAGGCCGCAAGGAGGTCTTCGTGGCGCTGCCGGCGTTGTTCATCCTGCTGCCCGCGTTCTTGCAGGAGGGTGGCGCCCTCGGGGGCATCCTCTCCAGTAGGCTCTCCTCGAAGGTGCATCTTGGCCTCATCGCGCCGCGGGGTATCCCGCAGGCCGCCGCCTTTCGGGACTTCACGCTCACCTACACCTTCGCGGTTGGCGTCTACCTGTTTATCGGGGGGGCCTCCCACTGGCTCGCCGTTGGCCTCGGCCAGTTGAGCCCCGAGCTTCTCACCGCCCTCGGCCTCGGAGCGAGCGAGCTGAGCCCCGGCTTCCTCACCATGCTCGGCATCAGCGCGCTGGCGGGCCTGATCGCGACGACCGCCGCCGTGCTCGCCGCCTACTACGGATCGACGGTCAGCTACCGCTTCGGGCTCGACCCCGACACCTACGGGATCCCGATCATCACCGCCGCGGTGGACCTGCTCGGGTTCATGAGCCTTATAATAGCGTTGAGCGTTTTCAACCTGACGGGGTAAGGACATGCGCGAAACTCGACCACGGAACCTCAAGCAGATGCTCGTCGAGGCGAAGAACACCTCGGAGCTTATGGTGGACCTCTCCTACGCGGCCATCTTCTACAACTCCGAAGACCTCTCTGAGGAGGTGTTCCGCCTGGAGTCCCGCCTGAACGAGCTTGTCTACGACATGCGCACCCTCGCCATCCTCGCGGCCAGGAGCCCGGCCGACTCCGAGCAGATGGCCGGCATCTTGCAGGTAGTCCAGGACATAGAGAAGATCGGCAACGCCGCCTTCGACATCGCCAAGATCGTGGTGAAGCGCCTCGGCATCCCGCCTGAGCTCTTGCACGACATCCCCGAGGCCGAGGAGATTCCCTCCCGGGTGCGCGTCCACGCCGGGAGCGCCCTGGACGGGCGGTCGTTGGGAGAGGTGGACCTCCCCGTGGAGACCGGGATGCGCCCGATAGCTATCCGCCGCGACGACGACTGGGACTTCGACGTCGAGCCCGAGGACATGATTCGCGCCGGGGACGTGCTCTTCTTGCAGGGCCCGCCCGAGGGGGTGGCGGAGATCCGGGAGCTCGCTGGGGCCAAGCCCTTCGATGAGGCCCCCGCCCAGGGAGAACACAATCTCTCCGAGCTGGAGCGGGCTGTGGACATCCTGATCGAGATGAAAAACCTCTCTGAGGTCGCCGTGGGTCTCGCCTACTCGGCCCTCCTCTACTACGACGCGGGTCTCGCCCGGGAGGTAGTGGCCATCGAGGACGAGATGGACGAGATGCGCTACCGGCTGGAGCGCTGGATCCTGCTTGCCGCCTCCCACGTCGAGGACTCCTCGCGCCTGCGCGGCCTGCTGCACCTCGCCACCGCCTCGGAGACCATCGCCGACTGCGCGATGGAGATGGTCTGGGTCGTCGAGAACGGCGAGGAGGTCCACCCGGTCCTCTCCGCCGCCGTTGGCGAGTCGGACGAGATCGTCCTCAAGCTCACGGTCTCCCCAGGCTCCCCCGCCGACGGCAAGACGCTCGAGTCCTTGCGCATCGAGACCGAGACCGGTATGTACGCCCTCGCCGTGAACCGCGGTGGTCGCTGGACCTACCGCCCCCGCGACTCCTACATGCTGAGGGGTGGCGACTCGCTGCTCGTCACCGGCGCCCCAGAGGGCCTCGAGCCCCTCGCCGAGCTCTTCGGCCAGGAGTTGGAGGGCTCCGCGTAATCCGGGGCGTCCCAAGGAAAGGCCCACCCCGACGCGACGCGCTCCTTTTCTGGGCTCCGCTCGCGCTGCTTGGAGCTATCGTGTACGCGGGCCTGCTCGCCCTCTTTGCCCGGCTACCGACGGACCTCAGGGAAGGCTCGAACGACCTTAGGATCTACCGCGACACAGGAGAGGCAGTCCTGCGCGGGGAGGTCCCCTACCGCGGCTTCTTCCTCGAGTACCCGCCCGGCAGCATCCCAACCTTCCTCCCCCCGGCCCTCCTCAGCGACGATAGATCTGGCTATATACAACTCTTCGCCTCGGAGATGGCGCTCGTGCTCGTGGCGGCGCTCGTGCTGACGGCGCTCACGGCCCGCAGGCTCCGGGGCGCTTCGGCGTGGCCAGTACCGGCCTTCGCGTTCGCCTCATCCGCCATCCTCCTCTACCCTGTCGCCGTCACCCGCTACGACGCGGTAGTGGCCCTCACCCTCGCGCTGGCCGCGCTCTGCGCTACCCTCGGCGGGCGCTACTTGCTGATCGCCTACGCCTCGCTCGGCTTCGGCGCCGCCGCCAAGCTCGTCCCGGCGCTGGCGACCCTGCCGCTGGCGCTCCTGCGGCACACGGCCGTACGGGGCTACGCGGTCTTTTTCGCGGTGCTGGCGCTCTTCTTCGGGTCCGCCCTGCTGTTTGGGGGAGGCGGTTTTCTGGAGAGCTTCGCCTACCACGCCGACAGGGGCTTGCAGGTCGAGAGCCTCGCCGCCTCTATCCTCATGATGCTCGGCCTGGTCGGCGGCGTCGCCTTCGAGTACGGCGCCTTCGAGGTCGAGGGGCCAATGGCCGACCTCGCCGCCTCCCTCAGCCTCCCCTTCACTGGCGCGTTGGTCCTCTTCACGGCCCTGGCGATGTACCGGGAGCACCGGGCGGGAAGGTTCGGGGCCGAGGCTTTTCCGCGGTACGCGGCGGCGCTTATACTGGCGTTCATGCTCGGCTCCAAGGTCCTCTCGCCGCAGTACATGATCTGGCTTCTGCCCCTAGTCCCCTTAAGCTTCGGGGGCCTCGCGGGGGCAGGCGTCTCTCTGGTCTTACTCGCCGCCTGCCTGGCCACTACCCAGGTCTTCCCCACCCACTACGCGGACCTGCTGAACGCCCGCTACCCCGGCCCCGAGCTGCTGCTCGGCCGCAACCTGCTCCTCGTGCTCCTCTGGGGGCTCCTGCTCCTCCTACCGGGGAAAACCCCGGAGAAGGGCGCGCCTTGAGGCGTACCGCGGCCCCGGTAGTGCTCCTTCTGCCCCTGCTGCTCTTCGCGATGGGCCTGGCTCCCGGGATGGATCTCGACGAGCGGGAGGCCGCGGAGAAGGCCAGCTTCGTCCCCAGGCTGGAGGAGTACTACTCCAAACCCACCGTCGAGGCCTCCGCCAGCTACGACCTCGAATCTGACGCCTGGCGGGTCGTTCTCGAAGAGGAGGTCTCGGACAAGATCGTCGCCCACCTGAACGTCGATGATGATTCCGGCGAGGTGAGCGGGGTCGAGGTCTCTCCGGGGGCAGATGAGATCGAGTACCCCACCCTCTCCGAGGACGAGGCTATCAAGATAGCCGCCGCCGACGGGGAGGTGCGCGAAGAGCTCTTGGAGCACGGGCCGTACAGCACGGGGGCCGAGTACGCGGACGGGGAGTGGACCGTCCACTTCTACGTGGATGAGAGCGGGGTCGTTGGCGGCAGGCCGACGGACGAGGGCAAAGAGGTGGCGGTCGCCGGGGTGGACGACTCGACCTGGGTCGTAGGCTACGTTCACACAGGGGATCAGGTCGGCTGGCTGATGGCCCGCGGCGAGCCCGGCGCCTACGGCAAGCAGGCCAACTACTGGTGGGTGTGGGGGCCGCTGGCGCTCGCCTTCATCCTTGCCTTCTTCCGCGCTGACAAGCTCCTCTCCTTACGCAATCTGGACGTCGTGGCCCTACTAGGGTTCCTAGTCTCGCACTGGTATTTCAGGCAGGGGATCGTGTTCGAGGCAGTCGTCCTCTGGTACCCGCCCCTGATCTACCTGCTCTTCCGGACCCTGCTCATGGGCTTCGGGATCGGCGAGCGGGTCGAGAAAACCAGCAACCTCCCGACCTGGCTCCTCATGCTGCTCGCCGGCCTCGCCGGCGGCCTCGTCATGGCCCTCAACGTCGACTCCCGCGTCATAGACGTCGGCTACGCCGGGGTCGTCGGCGCCGAGCTCATCCTGGACGGCACGATCCCCTACGGCAACATGCCGGCCGACGTCGGCACCGGCGACACCTACGGCCCCCTGAACTACCTGCTCTACGTGCCCTTCGTGCTCATGTTCGGCTTCTCCGGGGAGTGGGATTTCCTTCCCGCGGCCCACGCCCTGACGCTCTTCGCCTTCGTGGCCGGGGCGATGGGGCTGCTCATCGCCGGCTACAGGCTCGCGGGCCCAAAGGGTGCTGCGGCGCTCGTCTTCGCCTGGGCAGCCTTCCCCTACACCCTCTACGCTACCAACAACAACACAAACGACGTCATAGTGGCGGCAGTATCCGCTATAGGGCTCGCGGCGGCGGCCTCCCCGCTCGCTCGCGGCGCCACTATAGCCGCCGGGTTCGCCGTCAAGCTCTACCCCCTCATCCTGGGTCCGCTCTGGATCATGTACGAAGGGCCAAGGAGGCGCCCGATAACGGACTTCGTCCTCGGGGGCCTCGGGGTCGTCCTCTTGTGCTTCTGGGTCCTTCTGCTCGACGGGCACCCGCTAGAGGCGGCGAGGCTCTTCTACGAGAAGACCCTCGCCTTCCAGGGTGATCGGGTGAGCCCGTGGACCATCTTCACCCAGGTCCCGGCGCTCGGGTTCCTGCAGCGCCCGCTGACGGCGTTCGCGATCTT
>JADDPU010000289.1 GCA_016781725.1 Rubrobacter sp.
ATCCTCGTCGTCATGTCGCCGCCCGTGCCGTAGAGCTCGACCTCCTCGGGGGGGGCCGCGGTACCCCGGACGACGGCCACAGCGTCGACGATCACGTCGGCGTCGTCAGAAGGGGAGACCCGCACGGTGCGCTCGCCCTTCCGCATCTCGAAGTCGCCGAGCTTGATCCACATGCCGCCGTCCCTCGTCTCGTCGACCTTCTCGGTGTGTGGCCCCGAAGCTGTCGAGATCACGAACCTGGCGGCCGAGGCGTTCTCCTTGGCGGCGGTCCACCAGGCGTAGACGGCGTAGTCGTTGGTGGTCGGGATCTTTAGCCTGAAGCTGGCAGTCTTCGCGCCGGAGCCGGCCCTGGCGACCGCGTGGTCGGCCCCGAAGCTGTTGTCGTTCCCGGAGATGTGCTCCCAACCCGGGGCCACGAACCGGCCCCTCGTGGTGTTCTCCACTACCTGCGAGTAGGCCGGAAGCCGGTCTTCCTCGGCCAGATCCGCCTGCGCCGCCAGCGCTTCCTGGGTGTCGCCGCCCGCAGTGCCCTGCGAGACGAAGGATTCTTGCGTGGAGGTTTCGGAAGCATCGGAGGTGTCGTCGGATGCCCTGGAACCGGCCGATGCTCTGGAACCGTCGGATGCCTCGGACCCGTCGGAAGGCTCGTACTGCTGGTCGGCCGGCTCGGGCTGGGCGGAGAGCGCCGCGATGGATACCAGGAATGTAGCCGCGAAGACCGCAGATATAACGACAACTAGCCGACGCATGTTGCCCCCTCCCAAGTTCGTACGTGCGTCGGCGCCCATTGTACTCGCCTCGCGGCCGGAAAGCATCACCTCGGCGAAGTATTTTTCAGATTCGTTGGCTGAGCGTTAAATCGCGCTAACGCCGGCGAGGGGGCTGTGGGTGGGGAGGGGCGCTCCCGGGAGCGCCCCTCGCAAGACCCTTGTTACGGGCCTGACTCGATGGGGCGTTTGACCTCGCGGGCCTCTCCCGCCGGGTCAGAGAGCCACCTCGTTATCTCCACCTTGTTCTCGGTGAAGAAGCGGACCCCGTCCTTGCCCGTGGCGTGCAGGTCGCCGTAGAAGCTGTTCTTGACCCCGTTGAACGGGAAGAACGCCATGGGCGCGGCGACCCCTATGTTCACGCCGAGCATCCCGGCCTCGACCCTCTCGCGCCAGTACCTCACCGCTGCCCCGTCCTCGGTGTAGATCGAGCAGGCGTTGCCGAAGGGGGAGCCGTTGGTGAACTCTATGGCCTCCTCGAGGTTATCGACCCTGACCACGGAGAGGACGGGGCCGAAGATCTCCTCTCGGGCCACGCGCATCTCGCCCGTCACCCGGTCGAGGAGGGTCGCCCCCATGAAGAAGCCCTCCTCCCGCGGCGGCTCGCGCCCGTCGAGGACCACCGAGGCGCCCTCCTCCTCGCCGAGATCCACGTAAGAGCGGACCTTCTCGCGGTGGGAGCCGCGGATGACGGGGGTGAGCTCCGAGCCTTCCTCGCCGCCGGGTCCCACCTTCATCGCGGCAGCGGCCTCCTTGACCCTCCCTACCAGCTCGTCGGCCACGTCGCCCACGGCCACGAGCACGCTGCCCGCGAGGCAGCGCTCGCCGGCGTTGCCGTAGGCCGAGGAGATGATGTTGGGGACCGC
>JADDPU010000297.1 GCA_016781725.1 Rubrobacter sp.
AGCGACTGGCGCGACGAGTGGCGAGAGAAGAACCGGGAGAGTTGGGACGAGCGCGTGCCGATCCACGCCTCCGGTGAGTTCTACGACGTAGCCTCCTTCAAGGCCGGGGCCGAGCGCCTGCAACCTTTCGAGATAGACGAGGTCGGCGACGTCTCGGGCAAGGACCTGTTGCACCTCCAGTGCCACTTCGGGATCGACACCTTGAGCTGGGCCCGCCGCGGCGCCCGCGTCGCCGGCCTCGACTTCTCGGCCCCTGCCGTCGAGACGGCCAGCTCCCTGGCCTCGGAGCTCGGGCTTGAGGCCACTTTCGTCCAATCTGACGTCTACGAGGCCGTCCGGGCCCTCGAAGGCCGGAGCTTCGACGTGGTCTACACCGGCAGGGGCGCCCTCAACTGGCTGCCCGACGTGGAGCGGTGGGCCGAGGTCGTAGCCGCCCTGGTGCGTCCAGGAGGGTTCCTCTACCTCACCGAGTTCCACCCCTTCACCGAGGTCTTCGGGGACGAAGATCTGACGGTGGAGCACGACTACTTCCAGGGGGAGGAGCCGCAGGTGTGGGACGAGCCTGGCACCTACGCGGACTTCGAGGCCGAGACGCAACACAACCTGACCTACGAGTGGAGGCACCCTCTGGGCGAGGTGGTGAGCGCGGTAATCTCCGCCGGCCTCACCGTCGAGCTGCTCCACGAGCACGACTACACCATGTTCCCCCGGTGGCCGTTCCTCGAGAAGTCCGGGTTCGACACCTACCGTCCCCCCGAGGGCACGCCGAGGATCCCGCTCATGTACTCGCTGCGGGCGCGCAAGAAAGCGTAGGCGCGGCGCCCCTACCGGTCGGCGGCGCTGGCCTGCCGCTGCGGGGCCGGCAAGGTCTTTGCGAGCTCGGCGCGTACGATCAGGCGCTCCGCGTAGTCGGGGAGCGTGCAGGTCTGGAGGCTTACAATGTTCCTACCAGGGATCACCTCCTTGACGTAGCCGTCGTTGGGCCCTACCACCAGGCGGTCGAAGACCCTGTAGATGTACCTCCGGCCCTCGGAGTCCGTCAGCACGACCCTCTGCCCCCTCCTAAGCTCGTTGAGGTCCCAGAAGACGAGAAAGCTCCTCGTGCGCGGGTAGCCGAGGCGGTGGCCCGCGATGTACACGTTGGCCTCTCTCTGCCAGGGATACCCGGTGCCCTCGACGTGGAGCGTCCCGTCGTGGAGCGCCGCCTCGTTGCTCGCGGGCGCGTTGTAGACCGGGACGTCCCTGACCCGCTTCATGCTCGGGACTGTCAGCTTCATGGTGGTGCTCTTCGGCGCCGCGGAGTATTCCTCGGCTTTCTGGACGTCGGCGAAGACGACCCCGACCGAGGCCAGAACCAGGGCCAGCCCTACCAGCACGAGCAGACCGCGGTTCGGGCGCCACTTCTTCGACCTGCGGTAGTAGCGCGTCCTTCTGTTCTCGCGGGTCCAGGATCCGTAAGGCCTCGTTCTCACAGAGAAACATGATACAGCCCACACCCAACAAAACAACACGGGCGTTAACAACCGTTCACAAGGCGCGCCGCCCCCGGGGCTACCTCCTGCGGCGGGGGTCCAGGGCGTCGCGGAGGCCGTCCCCTATAAAGTTGACGGCGAGGACCGAGAGGGCGATGGCGATGCCGGGGAAAATGATGGCGTGCTGGCCCTGCTGGAAGACGCCGTAGCCGGCGCGGAAGGCGTCGGTCAGCATGGCGCCCCACTCGGGTGAGGGCGCGCGGGCGCCGAGGCCCAAAAACGAGAGGGCGGCGACGTCGAGGATGGCGGTGGCCAGGGTGAGGGTGGCCTGCACAATCAGGGGGGCCATGCTGTTGGGGAGGACGCCTGAGAGGATGATCTGGGCGTTGCCGGCGCCCAGAGCCCGCTCGGCCTCGATGTAGTCGCGCTCCCTGACGGAGATGACCGAGGAGCGCACGACCCTGGCTATCTGCGGGACGAACACTATGCCGATGGCCAGCATCGCGTTCGCCAGGCTCGGCCCGAGGATGGAGACTATGACGATGGCGAGCAGGATGCTCGGGAAGGCAAGAAGGATGTCCATAAGCCGCATCAGGATCGAGTCGGCCCAGCCGCCGAAGAACCCGGCCACGAGCCCTACGAGGGTGCCGAGGGCCGTCGCTATCCCGACCGCCGCGAGCCCCGCGGTAAGCGAGATCCTGGCGCCGTAGATCACGCGCGAGAGGATGTCCCGCCCGAGCTCGTCCTGGCCCATGAGGTGCTCCCTGCTAGGACCTGCGAACTTGTTGACCAGGTCCTGCTGCAGCGGGTCGTACGGGGCTATCAGGGGTGCGAAGACGGCCATCAGGATAAAGAGGCTTATGACGGCCGTGCCGAAGACCGCGAGGCGGTTGGAGAAGAAGACCCTGAGGAAGTCCTGCCGGCGGCTGCGGGTCGCGACGTTCGAGGGGCCCCCGGCGGCCGCGTCTTGCTGGACCCGCGTTTCGGCCACAGCCCTAGTACCTCACCCTCGGATCGAAGATCGCGTACAGGACGTCCACCAGCAGGTTCACAAGGACGAAGAGCGCGGCCCCGTAGAGGACTACGCCCTGGATCCCCGCGTAGTCGCGGCGGTTGATGGAGTCGTAGGCGAACTGGCCGACCCCGGGCCAGGAGAAGATCGTCTCGGTTATCACGGCCCCGCCCATGAGCAGGCCGACCTGTAGCCCTATAACCGTCACGGTCGGCAGCATGGCGTTGCGCAGGGCGTGCTTGAAGATCACCCGCCAGGGGGCTACCCCCTTGGCCCTGGCCGTGCGCACGTAATCCTCGTTCATGACCTCGAGCATGCTCGAGCGGGTCATGCGCGTCACGACCGCCATCGGGATCGTCCCGAGGGCGATGGCGGGCATGATGAGGTGCAGCAGGCCGTCCCAGAAACCCGCGAAGTTCAAAGTGAGCAGCGAGTCGACGAGGACCAGCCCGGTAAAGGCGGTGATCGTGGTCTCGGTCCCAAGGCGGCCTGGGAACGGCAACCACCCCAAATTCACGAAGAAGACCACTATCAGGATCATCGCGAGCCAGAAGATGGGCATGCTTATCCCCGTGAGGGCCAGAACCGAGGTGGCCTTGTCGAGCAGCGAGTACTGCTTGACCGCCGAGATCACGCCTACCGGCACCCCGACGAGCACCGCTACCAGCATCGCGAACGCCGTGAGCTCCAGCGTCGCGGGCAACCGCTCGAGGAGCTCCGTGGTTACGGGCCGGCCCGTGACCACGGAATCCCCGAGGTCCCCCCTGACCGCGTCGAAGAGGAAGAGCCCGTACTGGACGATGACGGGCTTGTCGAGGCCCATGTTCTCCCTGACCTGGGCTACCTGCTCCTGGGTCGCCTGCTGGCCCAGGAGTATCTGGGCGGGGTCGCCGGGGATGGCGCGCACCATAAAGAACACCACGAAAGAGACCCCGAGCAGCACCGGGATGATCTGCAATACCCTGCGCCCAACGAACTCTATCAGAGCCCGAACCTCCTGGGTCTCTCAGTGGTCTCTTTGGAGGGTCCTCCGAGAATCCCCTCTACGCGCCGCCACCCGTGAGCTCGACGGTGTTGAACGCCTCGCCGCCGGTCGGGCTCGCCTGGTAGCCCTGCACGTTCTTCTGGAAGCCAAGAGGCGGCTTGGCGTAGGCGATGGGGACCCAGGGCGCGTCCTCGACCAGCAACTCTTGCGCCCGCAGGTAGACCCGCTCGCGCTCGCTCTGGTCTATGGTCGTCTGGCCCTTCTGGAGCAGCTTGTCTACCTGGGGGTTCTTGTAGTAGGCGATGTTCAGCGCGTCCGTCTCGGTGGCGCTCGCGCTGCCCAGGAGCACGTTGAGGAAGTTGTCCGGGTCGCCGTTGTCCCCCGTCCACCCGAGCAGGGCCATGTCGTGGTCGCCCTGGCCGGTCCTCTCGAGGTACGTGCCCCACTCGTAGGTGACCAGCTTGGCCGTAACCCCCACCTTCTCGAGGTCGGCCTGCATCGCCTGGGCTATGCCCTTGCCGTCAGGCATGTAGGGGCGCGGTATCGGCATGTACCAGAGATCGGTCTCCAGGTTCTCCTGGCCGGCGTCTTTGAGCAACTGCTTGGCCGCTTCCGGGTCGAACGGGTAGCGCTCGACGCTCTCGTTCCAGAACGGCACGGTGGGCGGCATGTAGGTCGTGGCGACCTGCCCGGTATCCCCGAAGAAGGCCTCGACGATCTTGTCCATGTCTATGGCCTGGTAGATGGCCCGCCGCACGTTCACGTCGTCAAAGGGCTTTTTCTGGGTGTTCATCGCCAGATACCCTATGGTGAGCGGCGGCCTGAACTCGACCTTGAGCCCCGAGTCCCTGACCGAGGGGACGTCCTCTGGGGTGAGGCCGTCCGCCGCGGAGAGCTCCCCACCGGTCAACGCGGCCACCCTCGAAGTGTTGTCCGGGATGGCGCGTATGACCACCTTGTCTACCTTCGGGCCGCCCCCGCCCTGGCTCGCGGGCAGATCCGAGCCCCACCAGTCCTCGTTGGCCTCGAGCTCGACCGTCGAGCCCCTGTTCCACGCCACGAACTTGAAGGGTCCCGACCCGACCGGTTCCTGCCAGAAGTCCTCGACGTTCGCCTTTATCGCCTTGGGAGAGCCGATGGCGAACGGGCTCATGGCGATGTTCTTGAGGAAGGGGCCCTGGGGCTGCTTGAGCGTGAAGCGCACCGTGTACTCGTCGACGACCTCGACGTCTGTGATGATGGAGTCGCCGTCGAAGCCCCCGAACTGGCCCACGTAGTAGGCGAAGCTCTCGCTCTGGCCGCCGCCGCCCTTGTGGTAGGGGTTCTTGGAGTCGCGCCAGCGGTCGAAGTTGAACTTGACGGCCTCGGCGTCGAAGGGGGCGCCGTCGTGGAACTTCACGCCCTCCCTGAGCTTGAAGGTGTAGGCGCGCCCGCCGTTCTCGGGCTTCGGTATCTCGATCGCGAGCGAGGGCACGAGATCCGTGCTCTCGGGCGCGAAGTCGAGGAGACCGTCGAAGATCTGGCGCGTAACCCTGAGCGACTCGCCGTCCGTGGTGTTGATGGGATCTAGGCTGACCGAGTCGGCCCCGCGCCCGAAGACGAAGGTGTTGCCACCACCCGCGCCCCCACCACCCTGGCCTCCGCCCGAGATGGTCTCCCCGCCGCCGCCACACCCGGCCACCCCGAGCAGGGCGGCGCCGGTGAACCCGGCCGCGCTCAACCTGAGGAAGTGCCTGCGGCTTATCGTGCGTGTCTGCTGTATCCCTGCCAAGATAACCCCTTTCGCGATCCTCGCGCTCTTCCCCTTCGATACGAAGCGCTCCTGCACGCGAACGCGCCGCTGCGCTTAACTTAACACTCCTTTGGAGCCGGCGCTACAGGAGGCCCGTTGGGCCGCCAGGGTCCTCCCCGCGCCGCAACCTGTTGGCGGCGTTGTGGGCGTGCCGGGTAGTTTCGGGCAGCCTGTATTTCGTGCAGCACGCGAGCACCATCTCGACCGAACTCGCAAGGTCTATCCCGTTGCCGACCGAGACGTAGACCGGGGAGACCCTTTCCCGCGTTCGCACGACCTTCCCTACGACCTCCCCGCGGTGCACGAGGTCCGTGGCGCTCCCCTTCTCCGCCCCCGGCTCCTCGTAGCCACCCACGAGCCGGCTCTTGGCGCACCCGATGGTCGGGACGTCGACGAACAGCCCCGCGTGGGACGCCAGCCCCATCCGCCGCGGGTGGGCGAGCCCCTGGGCGTCCAGGATCAGGGCCTCCACGCCCGTCCGGACCTTCTCCAGAGCACCCAAGAGCGACGGTAGCTCCCGGAACGACAAGAGCCCCGGAACGTACGGGAACTCCAACGCCGCCTCGAACCCCCGGACCTCGACCACGGAGAGCGCCGGAAACTCGAGCACGACGACCGTGGCGTAAGCCCTCTCCCCCTGCGTCGAGACGTCGGCCCCGGCCACGCGCCGCACGCCACCGAGGTCCAACGCCGGCCCCGCCACTACCCGCGAAGAGAGCTCGTCTTGCAACCGCCGGGCCTCGCCAGGCGACAGGTCGAACCCGTGTAGCCTCTCGACCTTCATCCCAACACGTTAGCAAATACGCCCGACGGCAACTCGAACACCCGAACATACCAAGAAG
>JADDPU010000284.1 GCA_016781725.1 Rubrobacter sp.
TGTAGCAAATTGTCGTTCAGCGCGGATGCGCCGCCATCCACATACCGTAGCGCGGACGCAGCGTGGCCAGCGCCTGCACCTCCACCCTTCGGCCGGGCACGAGGTGCAGCTCGTGGCGCTGCGCCAACAGGGCGAGCACGAGCGTCGATTCCATCAGCGCGAACCCCTTGCCGATGCATTGGCGTGGCCCTCCTCCGAACGGGAAGTACGCGTAGTGCGGGCGCCCAACCGAACGTTCGGGGGCGAACCGATCGGGGTCGAAGCTTTCGGGGTTCTCCCACAGCCTCGGGTCGCGGTGCGTCACGTAGGGGCTTATAGAGACTGTAGCGTCGGCGGGAATGCGGTAGCCGCACACGGCGTCGTCCCCTATCGCCCGCCGGTTGGTGATCCAGGCGGGCGGGTACAGGCGGAGCGTTTCGTCGATCACCATGCGGGTGTAGGTCAGGTTGGGCAGGTCCGAGGCCGTGGGTACGCGCCCCTTGAGGGTCTCGTCGACCTCGGCGTACAGCCGACGCGCGACGGCCACGTGCGTGGAGAGCAGGTAGGAGGCCCAGGTAAGGGCGGTGGCCGTGGTCTCGTGACCGGCCAGGAAGAGAGTGACCACCTCGTCGCGCAGTTGCCTGTCGCTCATGCCCTCGCCGGTCTGCTCGTCCCGCGCCTCCATGAGCAGGGCCAGCAGGTCCTCGTGTTCGTCCGGTTGGTTTCGCCGCTCGGCGATGATCCGGTAGACGATCCCGTCGAGCGTCGCCCGAGCGGCCAAAAAGCGGCGGTTGCGGGGCGTGGGCACCCGGAGCGGCGGGTAGAAGGGGAACGTGAAACGGAAGGTCACGTCGTCCAAGAGCGTCGTGATAGCGCGCCCGATCTTGTCTATGTCCCGCTCGACGGAGGTGCTGAACAGCGCCCGCGTCACGACCTCCATCGTCAGGCGCATGAACTCCTGCGCCACCTCTAAGGGCTGGCCCAGGGTCGCGCGTGCCTGCCAGCGCTCTAGCATCTCCTCGGTTGCGTCCGTCATCAACTCGGCGAACGCGGCGACGCGGCGCCGATGGAAGGCGGGCTGAGCGAGACGGCGTTGGCGCCGCCAGAAGTCTCCGTCGCTGGTGAACAACCCGTTGCCCAAGAACAGCTTGAGTGTCCCGAACGCCGGGACGTCCTTGGAGTAGTTGCGGTGGTTGTCGTGCAACAAGCGCCCCACGCCCGCGGGATGGTTGACTTGGTACATCCTCATGTGGGCAACCCGATACTGCGCGACGTCTCCGTAGATGCGGGCCACGTCGAGGACGAAGCGCAGCCGGTCGCGATAGATGTCGCCGATGCTGCCAAGCACGATGTTTCCGCGTGGTCCGGGCGGCGCTCCTCCTCGTGCGGCAGGTGTGGTGTCGTTTATCGTCATGGGCATAGCCGTCCTTTCCTGCTCGTCCTTGCTTGCCGCCACCGGCCCGCCCAACGCAGCAGCGGCGACTATCGGTAGATCTTCACGAGAACCGTCGCTCACGCGCTGGCGGTTCCCGCAGCCACAAACCGACGTGCGCAGGTTGCATCGTCTCCTTCACCACTCCTACCACCTCGCCGCTCAAGGTTTCCAGCTCCGTCTCGTCGCGTAACCGGGCGTTGAAGGCGGCCAGCGTCTTTACGGCATCGTATTTGCGTCGGTAAAA
>JADDPU010000018.1 GCA_016781725.1 Rubrobacter sp.
CGAGGTCTACCCGGATCTTCTGGAAGTGCTCTGGGCGAAGCGGGTAGTCGTCTACAACGCCTCCTACGACCGCAGGGTGTGGGACGCGGCCGTGGGGCGTCTTGGGGCGCGGGCAGCTCTCGTCGGGGGGCTTGCGCCCTGGGAGTGCGCCATGCGGGCCTATGCGGCCTACGTGGGGGAACGCTCGAAGAGGGGTGGCTACAGGAGCCAGAAGCTGCCTGGCGGCGACCACACGGCCATCGGTGACGCGCGGGCTACCCTGCGCCTGATCGAGCGGATGGCCGAAGGAGCTCGTCTGACGAAAAGTCCGCGGTAGGCTGTCCGGGGTGGCCTACCCCTCCGTGGTGCGGAGAGCCGGGCACGCGTCCTGGGCGAAGGCCACCTGCGGGCAGCTACTGTGAGGGTTCGGCCTCGCGGGCGTGCCGGGGCTGCTCGTCCTCGTCGCCGCCATAGCCTCGCTTCTCGGCGGGTCCAGGTTCTGGTGTTCGCGGTGCCCGTCCCCTGGCGGCGTGCCAGGCCAGAGGTGCGCCAGGCGCTCGGGCGAAACGCCCCGTAACCGTCTCTCCGGGGAAGCCCCAGCCCCGTTCTTGTCACTACTTTATGCCGAGATAATCCGTTCGCACCTTCGGCGGCCTGGCGCGCAGAGCCTCCTCGTTCGGTTCCGTGCCCCATCCGGGCTCTCGCGGCACGCGGATGTGGCCGTCTTCGATCTCTGGCGCGCGCGTGAACAGTTCATCGTCCCACGGGAGGCGATCGACGTCGTGTTCCATGATGCGCAGGTTGGGCACCGCCGCGGCAAAATGGGTGTTCATCATCGTGGCCAGGTGACTATAGAAGTTGTGCGGCGCGATGTTCACGTCGAACGCTTCAGCCGCATTGGCGATTTTCATGGCCTGCCAGACACCGTTCCAGACGGCGTCGATGATCGCGACGTCCACCGACTGTTCCTGGAGATACGGCAGGAACTGGCGCACGCCGAAGAGGGTCTCGCACGAGCTGATCGGGTGGCGGCTCTGCTGGCGGATGTAAGAGAGCGCCCGGGGGTTGTAGATGTCGAGCTCGACCCAGAAAAGGTCGAAGTCTTCGAGGGCGCGGATGATGCTGACGAATCCCTCCGTCCTGGCGTTGAAGTTCAGATCCAGCAGGATCTCGACGTCCGGCCCCGCACCGTCGCGGAGCGCCTCCAGATGGGCCCGGACGCTGCGAATTAGCGACCTGTCGATGTTGAGGCCGGGGGAGAACGGGGCGCCGAAGCCCGCCATCCAGGCGTGAACCGACCCCTCTTCGTGGCGAAACATGTTCGTCTTGAGCGCGGAGAATCCCATCTTGCGGGCATCCTCGCCCGCTCGCTTCACGCCGTCGAGGTCCGTGATGGCAGGGGTGTAGAGCGTGGGATGGTTGATGCGCCAGCTCGCGCTGTGAGACCAGTAGATGGGAACGGCATCCCGTTGCTTCCCGCCAAGCAGGTCGTAGACGGGCACGCCCAGAGCCTTGGCTTTGGCGTCCAACAGCGCGTTTTCGATGGCGCCTAACGCCTCGGCGCTCAGTCCGTACGGCGCGGGTCTCGCGGTAGCCGCAAGAGTGGCATAGAGACGCTCGTGGTCGTGTACCGCCTCGCCGATCAGCCGGTCGGCATACCGCTCGATGACGCTCGC
>JADDPU010000631.1 GCA_016781725.1 Rubrobacter sp.
TGGTCTCCGAGGGCTACGACTTGAGCATCCTGGCCTTCGACTACGGCCAGCGCCACAGGAAGGAACTCGGCTACGCAGAGCGCTGCGCAGAAAGGCTTAGAGCCGACTTTCAGGTCGTGGACCTCTCCGGTGTGGGAAGGCTGCTCTCCGGGTCCGCGCTCACCGACGACATAGATGTCCCGCACGGCCACTACGCCGAGGAGACGATGTCCGTCACGGTCGTTCCCAACCGGAACGCCATCATGCTCTCGGTAGCCTACGGAGCGGCGGTCGCCAGGGGGGCGGAAGCGGTCGCGGCGGCTGTGCACGCTGGCGACCACTACGTCTACCCCGACTGTCGCCCGGCTTTTATCGAAGCCTTCGACCGCATGGAGCGTCTCGCAGTAGAGGGATTCGGCGATGAGAAGCTACATCTCTATGCTCCGTTCGTCCACAAGACGAAGGCCGAAATCGTGGAGATAGGGGCCGAGCTTGGCGTCCCCTACGAAGAGACCTGGAGTTGCTACGAAGGTGGTGAGGTGCACTGCGGCCTGTGCGGCACCTGCCACGAACGTAAGGAAGCCTTCGAGCTGGCCGGCGTCCCCGACCCGACCGTGTACCGGGATCTCCAGGCGGCCAGGAAGTAGCCGTGTATACCATCATCAAGCAGTTCTCCTTCTCGGCGAGCCATGTGCTAGAAAATCTACCCGAGGGGCACCCGTGCGCCAGGCTGCACGGGCACAACTACGTGGTGGAGCTCGTGCTCGAAGGTCTGGAGCTAGACGAGAGCGGCTTCGTGCGCGACTACCGGGACCTAGCGCCGTTCAAAACCTTTATCGATGAGAAGCTGGATCACCGCCACCTGAACGACATCATGGACGGCCCGACGAGTGCCGAGAACCTGGCCCGCTTCCTCTATGAGTTCGCCCACGGCCTCTGGCCGGAAGTAACCGCCGTGCGCGTCAGCGAGACGCCCAAGACCTGGGCCGAGTACCGCCCCAGCTCGTGAAGAGGGAAGCTACAGAAGAGCAGACCCAGCCCGCGCGAGGCGGGTCCGTGCGGGGGACCATCGCCGTCTCAGAGATATTCGGGCCGACGGTACAGGGCGAGGGGGCCGTGATCGGCAAGCCCACCGTCTTCGTCCGCACCGGCGGATGCGACTACCGCTGCCGCTGGTGCGACAGCAAGTTCGCCGTGCTGCCCGAATACCGCGACGACTGGCGGCGCATGTTGCCCGAGGAGATCTTCGCCCAGGTGAAGAAGCTCGCGCCCGAGCCTATCCTGGTAACGCTCTCGGGCGGCAACCCGGCCTTACAGCCCATGGGAGCCCTGATCCGGCTCGGCAAAGCCCAGGGCTACCGCTTCGCCATAGAAACCCAGGGCACCGTCGCCCGCGACTGGTTCCGCGACCTCGACCACCTCACCATCTCTCCCAAGCCGCCCAGCAGCGGTATGCGAACGGACTGGGATAAGCTGGCCCACTGCGCCGCGGCCGGTGGTCCCGGAACCGAGACCGTAATGAAGGTTGTCGTCTTCGACGATGCGGACTACGCCTACGCGAAAGAGGTCGCCAGCCGCTTCCCCGATCTGTCGATGTACCTGCAAGTGGGCAATGACTGTCTGCCCGAGGAAGGTGCGGAGCCGGACCTGCGCCGTCTGCTCGACCGCTACG
>JADDPU010000073.1 GCA_016781725.1 Rubrobacter sp.
AGATAGTCGAGAAGGGGTACGCCCACCCCGAGGCGCTGGTTAGCACCGACTGGGTGGCGGAGCACCTGGGCGACACCGAGAACGTGAGGATCGTCGAGTCCGACGAGGACGTCTTGCTCTACGACATAGGGCACGTACCGAACGCGGTCAAGATCGACTGGGTCGAGGACCTCAACGACCCCATCACCCGCGACTACGTCGACCCCGAGAGCTTCGCCTCCCTGATGAGCGAGAAGGGCATAACGCCCGAGACCACCGTGGTCTTCTACGGGGACAAGAACAACTGGTGGGCTACCTACGCGCTCTGGGTGTTCCAGCTCTTCGGCCACGAGAACGTGAAGGTCATGGACGGAGGCCGGATCAAGTGGGAGGCCGAGGGCCGCGAGATGACCCAGGATGTGCCGAGCTTCCCGCGGACGGACTACCCGGTGCCGACCCGCGACGACTCGAAGATAAGGGCGTTCCGCGACGAGGTGCTCGCCCACCTCGAGAAGGTCCGCTCAGGGGAGGGCGGTCTGATCGACGTCAGGAGCCCGGGCGAGTATACGGGCGAGCTCTTGCACATGCCCGACTACCCGCAGGAGGGCGCCCTGCGCGGCGGCCACATCCCGGGTGCCGCCAACGTGCCCTGGGCGCGGGCGGCCAACGAGGACGGGACCTTCAAGAGCGCCGAGGAGTTGCGCGGCATCTACGAGGGCGAGGCCGGCCTCAGGCCCGACGGGGATAACGTCGCCTACTGCCGCATCGGCGAGCGCTCCAGCCACACCTGGTTCGTCCTGAAGTACCTACTCGGCTACGACAACGTCCGCAACTACGACGGCTCGTGGACGGAGTGGGGCAACTCCGTGCGCGCCCCCATCGAGAAGTAGCCTTGGACAGTTACGACTACGGGTGGTGGCCACTGGTCGCGCTGCACGTGGGACTGGTGCTGGCCTTCGTGCTAGGCTACCTGAGGCCGGCCCGCCCCCGCGAGTGGCGCTCCTTCGGGGTGCTGGGCGCGTTCTTCGTTGCCCTCTACACCGAGATGTACGGATTTCCCCTGACGATCTACCTCCTTACGGCCCTGCTAGGGCGCGCCCCCTTCCCCGACCCGTTCGCCCACAACAGCGGGAACCTCATCGCCAGCCTGCTGGGGCTCGGGGAAGGGTGGGCCGGGCTGTTCATGTTCCTGGGTGGCGCCATCATCGTGCTGGCCGTGGTGATCGTGGCCTCCTCCTGGCGGAGGATTCACGACGCCGATGGGAAAGAGCTCGTCACGGACGGCCCGTACGCCGTGGTGCGCCACCCGCAGTACACCGGGCTGATGCTCGGGATCCTGGGGGCGCTCGTCCAGTGGCCCACCCTTCTCACGCTGATCATGGCCCCGATCCTGGTCTTCACCTACTACCGGTTGGCCCGCAGGGAGGAGCGCGAGCTGGAAAAGCGGTTCGCGGACGAGTACGCTGCTTACCGCCAGCTAACGCCGATGCTGATGCCCGGACGGAACGCCGTTGCCCAGATTACCGACAAGAAGGGCTCTGCGAGCGAAGGATGAGCAAGAGCAGGATACTGGTGGTGGA
>JADDPU010000620.1 GCA_016781725.1 Rubrobacter sp.
TGGGCCTGGAGCACCCCGGTTGCGATGGTGGACACACCGTAGAAGAGCATCTGCAAGGCGAAGATCCGGAAGAAGAATACCCCGTACTCCTCGGCCTTTCGGGCCTCCGCGGCGGAGAATCCCCCCGAGGGCTCCCAGGCCCCGACCAGGCCAACCAGGGGACCGGCGAACACGATGCCGACGAGGGTGAGCAGGCCCATGAGCGGCAGGACCAGGGTAAAGAGGGCGTTCGTCAGGCGGCGGGCGTCGTCCTCGCCGTAGGAAGTCATCCGGTCCACTAGCACCGGTATAAAGATCGAGTAGAGGATCCCGCCGACGAAGAGCTCGTAGATCAGGCCAGGCAACAGGATGGCGACGCTGTAAGCCTCCGCCACCACCGCCCCCCCCGCCCCGAGGGCCGCCGCCTGCGCCGACCACCGCAGATACCCCGTCGCCCGCGAGAGGACCGTGGCCGCGGAGATCGAGAGCACGGACCTCAGGATGGCCGTCACGGGAGCACGCCGCCCTCCCTGACGGGTGACGCCCCACTACTCACCGCCCGGGTCTCCATCTCACCGGGCGCCTCATGCGTGGTCGGGCAGAACCCAGAAGACCAAAAGCCGATAGCCAAGAGTGAAACGTAAAAGGAGTAGCGTTGACAAGCTCTCTACGGTATCTCCTCGGGGGGCAGCCCGATCCAGCGCTCGTAGATCTCCTCGTAGGTGCCGTCCGCCTTTATCTCGGCGAGCGCCTCGTTGACGGGTTCGACGAGGGCGCTGTCCTGGGGGAAGGCTATCCCGTACTGGTCCCCGGTAGGGACGGTCTCGACGATCCTCAGCCTCCCGTCGCTCTCTTCGACAGCAGCCTGGGCGGCGGCGAGGTCGTAGATCACGCCTTCTACCTGGCCGGCCTGGAGCGCCGCGAAGGCGTCCTCGATGGTCCTGAAGGTCACGCCCCGCCCCACCCTCTCCGCGTTGATGAGCGCCTGGACCTCTATCTGCCCCGCGGTGCCGAGCTGGACGCCGACGGTCGCCTCGGCCAGATCGTCCACGGACTCCACGTCCGAGTAGCTGGCCACGAGCAAGCACTGGTCCGCGTTGAAGTAAGGGTCGGAGAAGTCCACCTGCTGCTCGCGGGCGCTCGTTATCGTCATGGCGGAGATCGCCACGTCGTAGAGCTCAGTGTTCAGTCCCCGTAGGAGCTCGTCGAACGGGACGTTCTCGTACTCGACCTCGAAGCCGACCCGGTCTGCGATCTCGTTCATCAGGTCTATGTCGAAGCCCTCGGGCCCGTGCCGCGGGGAGAACTCGAAGGGGGGATAGGCGATGTTCGAGGCGACGGTGATCTCCTCGTCCACGAGACCAACCGGGCCGGTGGTCTCGCCCGGGGCGCCGCCCTGGAAGGTCTCTTCGGTCCCCGCGCTGCAACCGACCACGACCAACGCGATAGCGAGGATCAACGCCGCCGAAAAGAGGCTCCTCGACCACCGTGTCACAGTGAAATTCCCTCCCGTAGTCTGAACCCGCCACGATGTGAGGGCGGCCGCGGACGGGTTCGGCCGCCGGCAGGCCGTTCGAGTGCGGCATCCCCCTCCGGGAGGCCCGGGCTCTCAGGCCCTCGCGCCGAAACGTCAATACTAATTATACGCCGCCCCGCGGTCAACCGGCGGGC
>JADDPU010000067.1 GCA_016781725.1 Rubrobacter sp.
TAGCTAGGCACCTCGAAGACGGTGACTTCGTACCTCTCCACGCCCGCTATCGTGTCGCCTATGGTCTCCGCCGACTCCTCGCGTATACTGCGCGCTGCTTCCTCGCTGGCCCTTAGGGCTTCTTCGCTCTCCCAAAGGACCACGCCCAGTATCTTGCCGCTCTGTCGATCACCGAGGGCGATGAAGCCCTTGAAGCCGTCCTGCTGCTGGAGCTGCGGCAGGATGTTCTCCCGGGTGTGCTGTGTGGCGGCGTCTATCTTCTCCGGGGGGCCCTCCAACGTGGTCACTCGGGCGTACACGGCGCTCCTCCTTCCTCCCGCTTCGGCTAAAGCGGGCTGACCCTTTCCACTACAACGACCACGATGCGCCCGAACGAGCTCCAGCGCATCACGCAAACGGGTGATCTTTACGGCTACTTGGGCGTTATTGGTGGCGGTGAACTTCTGCGAACTCCCCTTTCGGGCAGTACGGTGAAGCAGGTCGCGAACCGTAACCACTAGACGAGCGCTATCTCGACCCGTGGCTCCTCCTCGGCGCAGAGCCGGGCGCTAAAGCGGAGGTTTACAGGCGGGCGGGGTAGTGTGGACGAGGGCGCGCGTATACGAGTGTCAATGTATGATCGTGCGGAGCCCGGCCGCTAGGCTCGGGCCGACGCCTTGCTCGGAGTCTCCTTCGGTCAGCCGGATGCCTTGTCTTCCTTCGAGGCCGTATCGGGGCGCAGCCAAAGCGAGACGTGGGCCGGTTGCATCGTCTCCCTGACCACGCGCACTACGTCGCCGCTCAAGGTTTCCAACTGCGTCTCGTCGCGCAATCGTGCGTTGAGGGCGGCGAGCGTCTTCGCGGCATCGTACTTTCTTCTGTAGAAGCGCCGATCCACAAGTGCCTGCACCCGCCTACGCAGCGGGTTGAACAACGCAGCAGCGGCTAGTGTGGAGGCGACGATGGTGAGTTGGGAGGACTGCCCGGTGAAGCCGAAGACCAGCTCCCTGAGCGCCACGACACTTCCGAGGTAGACCGCGACCAGGATCGCGGTGAGGGTGCCGTAGACGAGGGTGCGGTTGATGATCCGGTCTATATCGTAGAGCCGATAGCGGAGGATCGCGATGCCCGTAGCGACGGGGAGGACCATAAACCCGAGGAAGCCCAGGGACCAAGCGATCGAGTTGGCCAAGCCCGGCAATACGAAGCTCGTGGCGAAGCCACCGACCATCATGGTGGCGGAGTAGGCGAACCACTTGAGCTGCTGGCGCTCCACCCCCCTCGCCCGTCGCAGGCGGAGGATCAACGAGATGGCGGCAGCGAGCAAGCTCACATTGAGGAGCACCCCACCAATAGTGCCCAACGTCTCCAATACGCCTCCGACGGCGCCCCTGATCCCGAGCGGGTTGTCGATGGAACTCTGGGTGTCCAGAGGACCAGGCTCAAAAGCCCACCCGAGGGCAGTCAGCGGGCTCCCGATAAACGCCATAGCTGCGACGGGCCGCCAGCGGCGAGAAGGTAGAGTACCCGTAGGGAACAGCAGGAACAACAGCGCCGCGGCCAGCAGCCCACTCGGTCCTCCGATCCACGACGAGAC
>JADDPU010000291.1 GCA_016781725.1 Rubrobacter sp.
GGGGCGGTGGGATTCGAACCCACACTGGAAGGATTTTAAGTCCTCTGCCTCTGCCGTTGGGCTACGCCCCCGGGTTCGATCTGCAGTATAGCAGCTAGGTTTGACGGTCCTCCGGGGCGCAGCATACGTTCTCAGGGATAGAGGTCGCGCGGGCCAACCGTTGTGGAATCGTTGTGATGAGCTACCCTAGATACAATCCTGCGCGAGGCCGTCATCGAGCTCCCCGGTACCTCGTTCTCGATGACGTTCTGCATGGTGGCCCCGTAGGGAAGGACCAGGCTAAGCGCTCTCCTTCCCTCTCAAAGTTCGGCGGGGCCTTACGGGGCGAAAAACTAGGGACCTACTCCTACGCCTCCGCCGCCGCCAGGAACCTGGGCACCTCTTCGGCAGACAGCGGCCTCGCCAGATGGTAGCCCTGCACAAGATCGCAGCCCATCCTCCTCAGGTACTCCAGCTGCTCTGCGCTCTCAACCCCCTCCCCTACGGCCTCGAGCCCCAGCGAGTGGGCCAGCGAAATTATCGCCTCCACGAGTATAGCCGCCCTGGGGTCTTCCCCGAGGTCCCAAACGAACGACTTGTCGATCTTCACGAAGTCCACGGGCAGCCGCATCAGGTACGACAGGGACGAGTACTCGCTGCCGAAGTCGTCAAGGGCGAACCTGATCCCCTCCCTCCTCAGCTCCTCCAGCAGCGTCGTGCTCGTTCGCATGTCCTTGACCAGGGCGCTCTCGGTGATCTCCAGCGCGAGGCTCCTCGCCTCGATGCCGCTCTCGCTCAAGGCCGAGCCTACCTCCTCGATCAGATCCGGGTAGCGCAGTTGTCCGGTCGAGACGTTCACGCAGGCGACAAGCGGCGGGCTCTTGGGGTAGCGACCCTGCCAGTGCTTCACCTGGCGGCAGGTCTCCCTCAACACCCACCTTCCGATGGGGACCATAAGCCCCGTCTGCTCGGCCAGCGGGATGAACTCCTCCGGCATCAAGAGGCCCCTCCTCGGATGCTCCCAGCGCAGCAGGGCCTCCACCTCGGCGACCACCGTGTCCTGCTCCTCGAGGCGGACCTTGGGCTGGTAGAAGAGGCGAAACTCTTCGCGCTCTATGGCGCGCCTGAGGTCGTTCGCGAGGCTCAGGCGCTCGAGGACCCGCTCGTGCATGGCGGGGTCGAACACCTTGTAGCCGGAGGAGGCGACGGCACCCGACTTCGCCTCGTACATGGCCGTGTCGGCGTCCCTGAGCAAATCCTCGGGGCGCTTCCAACGGGCGCCGCCCAGGGCGACCCCGATGCTGACCGTCAGGAACAGTTCCCTCCCGTGCATCGGCAAGGGTTCTCGGAGGGCTCCTACGATCCGCTCGGCTACCCGCACCGCATCCTCGGGGTTCTCCACGTCCTCGAGCAGCACTACGAACTCGTCCCCGCCGAACCGGGCGAGGGTGTCCTCTGGCCTTAGGCATCCCTTCAGGCGCTCGGCCACCACCTGAAGAACCTGGTCACCGACCTCGTGGCCCAGAGAATCGTTTACTACCTTGAAGTTATCAAGGTCCATGTACAGCACCCCAACCTTGCGTCCCCGGCCTCTCCTGGTGCGCCTGAGGGCCTGCCCGAGGCGATCGACGAACAACCGGCGGTTCGGGAGGCCGGTGAGGGAGTCGTGCAAAG
>JADDPU010000343.1 GCA_016781725.1 Rubrobacter sp.
GGACACCAGGAGAAGCGCGAAGGATCGCTGGCAAGAAGCCTACTCGAAGACCCCCGAACGCGACGCCGAGTTCTCTACCATGTCCGGCGTCCCGATAAAGCCGCTCTACACGCCGGAGGACGTCGAGGGAGACTACGACGAGAGGCTCGGCTATCCGGGCGAATATCCCTACACCCGCGGCGTCTACCCCAACATGTACCGCGGGCGGCTGTGGACCGTCAGGCAGTTCGCCGGCTACGGCACCGCCGCCGAGACCAACGCCCGCTTCCGCTACCTGCTGGAGCACGGCCAGAACGGCCTCTCCGTCGCCTTCGACATGCCGACCCTCATGGGCCTCGACTCCGACTCGCCGCTCTCCTTGGGAGAGGTCGGGACGGAGGGCGTGGCGGTGGACTCTTTGGAGGACATGGAGCGGCTCTTCGAGGGCATCCCGATGGGCGAGGTCTCGACTTCCATGACCATAAACGCCCCGGCGATGGTGTTGCTCGCGATGTACGTGGTCGCCGCCGAGAAGCAGGGTGTGGCGCCAGAGGAGCTCGCCGGCACCAACCAGAACGACATCCTCAAGGAGTACATAGCCCAGAAGGAGTGGCTCTTTCCCCCTGCGCCCTCGATGCGCGTCTTCAAGGACATGCTCGTCTACTCGACCGAGCACATGCCCAAATGGAACACCGTCTCCATCTCCGGTTACCACATCAGGGAGGCCGGGAGCACGGCGGCCCAGGAGCTAGCCTTCACTCTAGCCGACGGCTTCGCGTACGTTGAGGCCGGCATCGAGGCCGGGCTCGACGTGGACGACTTCGCCCCGCGCTTCTCGTTCTTCTTCAACTCGCACATAGATTTCTTCGAGGAGATAGCCAAGTTCCGGGCCGCGAGGCGCATCTGGGCCAACGTGATGAGGGAGAAGTACGGAGCTAGGGACGAGCGTTCCTTGCGCATGCGCTTCCACACCCAGACCGCCGGCGTCTCCCTTACCGCCCAGGAGCCTTACAACAACGTCGCGCGCACCGCCTTCGAGGCTCTGGCCGCCATACTCGGCGGCACCCAGAGCCTGCACACCAACTCCCTCGACGAGGCGCTCGCCCTGCCCACGGAGGAGGCCGTGCGCATCGCCGTGCGCACCCAGCAGATAGCCGCGCTCGAGACCGGGGTGACGAACACCATAGACCCTCTGGGCGGCTCCTACTTCGTCGAGGCGCTCACCGACGAGCTCGAGCGCCAGGCGTACGAGTACTTCCGCCAGATCGACGAGATGGGCGGCATGATCCGCGCCATAGAGCAGGGCTTCCCGATGCGCGAGATCTCCGAGGCCAGCGCGCGCTACCAGCGCGAGCTCGAGGAGAAGAGGCGCTACATGGTCAACGTCAACATCTACGAACCGCAGGACGAACAAGACGTGGAGCTGCATCGCATAGACCCCGAGGTCTCCAGAGGCCAGATAGAACGCCTCAAGAGCCTCAAGGAGCGCCGCGACAACGACGAGGTCGACCGATGCCTCCAGGAGCTAAAGCGCGCCGCGCGGGGCGACGAGAACACGATGTACCCGATCCTGGACGCCGTTCGGGCGTACGCGACGGTGCAGGAGATCTCCGACGCCCTCAAAGAGGTCTTCGGCAGCTACCGCGAGACGCCGGTGATCTAGAGGTC
>JADDPU010000466.1 GCA_016781725.1 Rubrobacter sp.
CGTCCATACAATCAGTTTCATGGAGCGGGTTGCAGAGGGAGACCGTTAGGAGATCCGGGTGGTCGATATAGCTGTCGTTGGGGCTGGCACCATGGGTGCCGGGATAGTAGAGAGCGCGGCTTTGGCGGGCCTGTCGGCGGTCATGGTGGACATCCGGGAGGACGCTCTGGAGCGTGGCCGGCAGACGATCGGGCGGGATCTCGAGCGCCGCGTGAAGAGGGGACGGCTCTCTGAGGAGGAGCGCGGCGAGGTGCTCGGCCGCATCACGGCGACGACCTCCCTCGAGGATTGCGCCGGCGCGCCGCTGGTCATCGAGGCCGTGGTCGAGGATATGGAGATAAAGAGACGGGTCTTCGCCGACCTCGAGGACGTGGTCGGCGACGAAGCGGTGCTCGCCACGAACACCTCTTCGCTCTCAGTCGCCGGCATCGCGGCGGCCGCGGAGCGCCCCGAACGCGTGGTGGGCCTGCACTTCTTCAACCCGGTGCCTGCTATGCGCCTCGTCGAGGTCGTCACAGGACCCTCCACGGACCTTGCGGTCGTAGGCCGGGCCGAGGAGGTCGTCGAACGGATCGGCAAGACGCCGATCCGCGTCTCCGACACGCCGGGCTTTATAGTGAACCGCGTGGCCCGTCCCTTCTACCTCGAGGCCTTCAGGCTAGTCGAAGCCGGCGGGGAGCCCGAGCAGATCGACGCGGCGATCCGCGGGGCGGGTTTCCGGATGGGACCTCTGCAGCTCGCCGACCTTATAGGGCACGACGTCAACCTCGCCGTCTCCGAGTCCCTCTTCGAGCGGTACTACTACCAGCCGAGGTTCCGTCCCTCGCACCTCCAGCGCTCGATGGTCGAGGCCGGGCTGCTCGGGAGGAAGAGCGGCCGGGGTTTCTACGATTATGGAACCGAGGGAGAGGGGCAGGAAGCGGGGACGGAATCCTCAGAAGACGTAGCCCTGCGGGTCATCTCCTGCATAGTGAACGAGGCCTTCTTGACCCTCTCGGAGGGCGTGGCGACCGCGGAAGACATAGACGAGGCTATGAAGCTCGGGGCCAACTATCCCAGAGGCCCTTTCGAGTGGACCGAGGAGATCGGGGCCGGCCGCATACTCGCTACGCTCGACTCCCTGAGAACGGCTCACGGCGACGCGTACATCGCCGCCCCGTCCCTCAGGGAACGCGCCGCCGGGGCGGAACTCTAGAGCCTGGCCGGCGCCGTCAGGAGGGCAGCGGGACGTTCTGGAGCCTCACCTGGCCGCGGGCTACCTCCTTGCCGTCCTCGGCTCGCGTGATGATCACCTGCCAGAGCTGCTGGCTCTTGCCCTGCATCACCGGCTCGGCGACTACGTCGACCCTCCCCTCCTTCATCGGCCGCAGAAAGTCTGTGGTGTTGTTGACCCCCACGGCGAACTGCCCCTTCTCCTCGACGGCCGCCGAAGCGCCCACGCTCGCCGCGCTCTCTACCGCCGTGGTGTAGACGCCGCCGTGCACCACGCCCCACGGCGTGTGGTGGCGCTCTCCGAACTCGATCGAGCCGCGCACCCTGTCGCCGCCGGCCTCCTCGAGGCGTAGCCCGGCAACCCTCATGAACTCGCTGTAGTTGTCGGAAGGGCTCGAAGCCCCACGGTCCTTCTCTGTCATGGCC
>JADDPU010000035.1 GCA_016781725.1 Rubrobacter sp.
GGATAACTTGGTTTCTCTCTACGGTTCCCTTTACCGCTGTAGCTGGTGGTGTGCTGGGCGCGGCGGAAGGGGTGATCCTGGCTTTTCCTCTGGCGGCCATTCTGGGGCGCTTCAGGGCCGCAGGCTAGCTTTCTCCGGCGAGCACCCGGAGCACCTCGCCGACGCCCTCGACACCATCCGCGACGATGTCGGCCTCCGAGACGATCTCGGGCGGACCCTCGTCGCTCGCGACGCCGACGCGCAGGATTTCCTCGAGCACTCCCTCCTCGCGCAAAGCCACGAGCTCCCTGAACGCGTCGAGGTCGGTGGTGTCGTCGCCGAGGAACATGGCCCTCTTTGGAGCGTACTGCTCGACGAGGGCGCGGACGGCTGTGCCCTTGTCCGCCCGGATGGGGGGACGGGCCTCGACGACGCCGCGACCTACCGTGATCCTCAGGCCCAACCGCTCGCCCTCGGCCTTCACGAACCTCACGCTCCGCTCGCCGACCTCGGGCGGCGCGTTACGGTAGTGGATGGAAGCCGTGATGCCCTTCTCCTCGATGAAGGCGCCCTGGGGGGCCAACTCCTCCCTCGCCCGGCGCTCCAGATCCTGGACCCTTTCGAGGTAGGGCAAAGCCTCCGGGATCACCTCCACCTCCCCGTCGCGCAGGATCTCGAACCCGTGGTTGCCGAAGTACACGACGTCTTCGAGCCCTATGAGGCCGAGCGCGTCCTCAGTCTTCCGGCCGCTGATACCCGCCACGAGCAGGTACCGCTCGCTGATTCGCCGCAGCAACTCCTTTAGCTCCGCCGGCACCTCCGACATGTCCGGCGTCGGCACGATGGGGGCGAGCGTCCCGTCTATGTCCGTCAGGACGGCCACCGCGCCAGGCTCCTCGCTCCAGGCCCTCAGCCGCTCCCAAGCTTCGTCTCTGTCCACCATAACCACCCCTAGCATAAACCCCGGGGCGCGCTCCTCGCAACGGGGCATACGGGCGCGGCGGACCGGGAAGGCTTCTGCGGCGCGGACGGCCTCGCGACAGAGGTTCGATGCTCAGAGTTGCCGTCTAGCCCGTAGACCAGGATAGACCGCAAGAACATCGTGGTCGCTGTAACCGCTAGGGACCCCGCTGTCAATTAGAGAGCTTCGAGGCTTTATCTTCCCCGGGGCTGTGCCGCCTGGTTCTGCGAGCGGGCGGACCGACTGTCAGGTTTCGCCTAGAGCGTTACTGGCGGCCCTGGGCGCGGGCGCGGAGGTCCTCGGGGTCGATCTCCCCGTCGAGGTACTTGCCGATAAAGTAGCCTATAA
Source organism: Rubrobacter sp. (assembly GCA_016781725.1). Lineage (GTDB taxonomy): Bacteria > Actinomycetota > Rubrobacteria > Rubrobacterales > Rubrobacteraceae > Rubrobacter_D. The sequence continues at coordinate 1,289 of JADDPU010000035.1, forward strand.
CGCCGAACAGCACGACGACCAGGGTCTCCTCGAACCCGATCAGGAACATCGAGAACAGGATGAGGGCCCCGAGCAAAGCCCCCCAATGCTTGTTGGTCCAGGTGGCCATCTCCTACCTTCCTTTCACTAAGAAGCGGGTCCTTGCACCGTAACTTCGACGTCTTTCAGGGGAACGCCCTGGTCTCGCAGCACCCTCCGGATGTTCTCCCTGGTGCGGGCCGCGAGCTCCGCATAGTTGCCCGAAGGCGGTACCCGCACCCTGCAGGAGACCAGGTAAGCCCGGTCGTCGGAGGTGAGCGAGGCCGAGGGCGACTCGGCGCCCGCCTCCCTAGCGGCGCCTTCGGCCAGCGTCTTCACGGCGCTCGCCGTGATGATGGTCTCCCGGCCCGGCGTGTCGTCCATCACGGTGCTTCTCGCGACCCTGCGCCCGAAGGTGAGCTCCCTGAGCAGCAAGAGCAGGGCTATGAGCGCCAGCAGCGCGCCGACGACAGCGATCAAGATCCGAGCCCCCGTCGAGAAGGCCGCCGCCGAGAGGTTGCCCAGCGCCGAGAGGCCGCTCCGGTAGCCGGTATACTGGTTCACCAGGTCCGGCGCGATGATGTCGAAGGCCACTAGCAACAGCAGCACGGGGACCACCAGCAGCAACAGGGCTATTATCAGCAGAACTATGCGGTTGAAGGCGTTCATTGCACCCTCGTCTTCGTCTGCCTGGGGTCGGCCTCGGTGAGGCTGACGTTGAGCTTGCTCACGGGCACCCCCCTTTGCGAGAGGCGCTCCTGGACCCTGCTGCGCAAGGCCGACCTGATGGACCCTACGTCCGCGCCGCGCCTCACGTTGCCCCTGATGTCCACCTGGGCACCCGGCCTGCGCTGGGCCTTGGCGTCTACGGACGACCCGAGCACGCCGGGGACCCTATCTGTTACGGCCGAGACCTCCTCCTCGACCGCGCGGCGGGTGGTGTACGTACCGTTGCCCATGCGGACGCGGCTCGGGGCCGCAGGCATGAGCTCTGCGATCAGCAGCAGCAATCCGAGCAAGGCCAACAGGACGAGCACGATCAACGTGATGACGGAGAGGTTGCCCCGCTCCACGTCCCCGACAAAGCCTTGCAGGCTTTCGGCGACGCCCGAGAACGGCAGCGATTCGAGGCTGTGGCCGAGCAACTCGAAAGCATAGACGACCATGTAGACGCCGAGCACGAAGAGGCCGGCCAGCAACACTATCATCACTATCCTGTTAAAGATTCTCATCCGCGGCCACCTCGAGGTCCTCGACTACCACCGTGGTCTTGCGCCCACCGGCTTCGGGGGCCACCCGCTCCCTGATGCTCTCGGCTATCTCGGGGATCGGCCTTGGCAGCGGATACCGGGCGACGACGTGGATCTCCAGTTCCTCGGGGCCGACGATCACCCCTGAGACCTTCTCACTGCCCTCGTAGGTCGCGGCCTCGACGTAGCGCCCGCGTCCCATGGAGTGAATGCCTTCGGTGGCGAGGGCCGCGACCGCCGCGACCCTCGCGAGTTGTATTCCGTCTGCCAAAATAAGCCTAGCTCCCCGGTGGACCGCCCTCTCCTCCTACTGGACGCGCTGCTGTTCCTGGGCCTCCTGCTCTCGGCGCTGCTGCTCCTGCTGGCGCTGGCGCTCCTGTTCCTCCTCCATCTGGGGGAAGAAGATGTTGTTGACAACTATGTTGACCTCAGTGACGCGCAGGCCGACCAGGCTCTCCACCCTGTTGGCGACGTTGCGCCGCACGGCGTCGGCAATCTGGGGGATGGACTTGCCGTACTCGGCCATCAACGTCAGGTCTATGGCCGCCTCTTCCTGGCCGACCTCGACCGAGACCCCCTGGGTGGTGCTGCCGCCGCCGCTGCCGGTGATGGAGCCGAGGAGGTTGCTCGCTGTCTGCGAGGCGCCGCTGCCCATCCTGATGCCTTCCACTTCCTGGGCCGCGATCCCGGCTATCTTCGAGACGACGGAGTCCTGGATGCTGGTACTGCCGCGCTCGGTGTGTAGCGGACTACTGCTGCTCTGCTGAGATCCCTGCTCGCTCACGCTTCTCCTTTCGTCGCTGAGTCTGACCTTCGTCGTCTTATCGGCTGCTCTCTAGACTGCCCGGCGCGTGATCAACCGGTAGATCGCCAGCAGTAGGATCGCACCGACGGTGGCGGTTAAGATCGTGGTGATCGCGCCGCCTCCGATGCCAACGAGGCTTGCCAGGTAACCGCCGACAAACGCCCCCGCTATACCGATCAAGATGGTAATTATGATCCCTCCGGGGTCAGGCCCCGGCATGGCCCACTTGGCTAACGCCCCAGCTATGAGCCCGACCACTATCGACTCTACAATACCTATGCGCTTTCACCTCCCCCTCGCACGTTACCGCCGGGCGGCATCCGTCAGCGCAATATAACAGATGCCGTACCTCGCTCCCCTTTGCCGCGTCTTACCCCTAGCGGGTACGCCATAAACACCTTTTGGCGTATGGCTTGTCAGGAGAGAGCGCTTTGCAACGCCGGCCAGACAAAGGCCAGGGCGAAGAGAAAGGCGACGCCGTAGAGCAAAGGGTGGACCTCGCCGGGCTTGCCGCGCGAGAGCTTGATCAACACGTACGAGATGAACCCGAACCCTATGCCGTAAGAGATGTTGAAGGTAAGCGGGAGCGTCAGGATGGTCAAAAAGGCAGGGATGGCCTCGTCGACGCGGTCCCACGGGATGAGCCGCACGGCGGTCATCATCAAGAACCCGACTATTATTAGGGCAGGAGCCGTTACGGGGGAGACGAGGATGTTCCCGTCCTCCGGCCCGGGGATGGGCACCGCACCGCCGAAGACCGAGATCAGGGGCGAGAACGGCAGCGCGAGCAAGAACAAGAGACCTACGACCACGCTGGTCAGACCCGTCCTGCCGCCCTCGGCCACCCCCGAGCCGCTCTCTATGTAGCTGGTCGCGGAGCTCGCGCCCACGGCGCCGCCCAGAACGGCCGCCAGCGAGTCGACCAGGAGGATACGCTTGGCCTGCGGTACCCTGCCCTCTTCGTCGAGGAGCTTGGCCTCCTGGCCGACCGCGAACATGGTCCCCATCGTGTCGAAGAAGTCAGTCATGAACAGGGCGAAGATCACGGGCAACAGCGAGAGCTGCAGGACCTGCGGCACCGCGAGCACCCCGCCCCCGACCGTCGAGGTGTCGAAGCGGAAGTCCACGATCCCGGTAGGCGTCGGCACGATCCCGAAGACCATGCCAACGATCCCGGTCACGACGATACCGAGCAAGATGCCGCCCCTCAAGCCCCGCGCCACCAGCGCGAGGGTGACTATCAACCCGAAGGCCGCCAGCAACACCGGACCCTGCGTGAGGTCGCCCAGGGCCACGTAGGTCTCGGGGTTCGCCACCACGAGACCCGCGTTCTTGAGGCCGATGAACGCTATGAAGAGCCCTATCCCCACAGCTATCGCGAACTTCAACGACATGGGAATAGCGTTGAGCACGGCCTCGCGCAGGTTGGTCAGCACGAGCACCGTCACGAGCAGGCCCTCGACCACGACTACCGCCATCGCCTCCTGCCAGCTCAGCCCCAGACCCAGGATAAGCGTGAAGGCCACTATGGCGTTCAGACCGAGCCCGGAGGCCAGGGCGAGGGGGAAGTTCGCCACCAGGCCCATCGCTATGCTGGCCACGGCCGCCGCCACGCACGTCGCGAAGAACACGCCAGAGAAGGGAAGGCCGGTGCCCTGGGTGCCGAGGATCGCCGGGTTGACGAAGATGATGTAGGCCATCGTCATAAAGGTAGTCAGCCCCGCGACCACCTCCGTCCGGAGGTTCGTCCCCCGCTCGGAGAACTTGAAGAAGGCGCCCAAGATCCACTCCCCTCTGAAAAGACTACCGACGCGCTATGTGCACGAGCAATATAGCAAGAGTAGGCCTCAGGTTTCAGGCTACAGGCATCAGGCCTCGCCGTGCGGGACGCTGTTCTCAGCGTTCCCTTGCGTCCGGCGGGCCTTTGCAGCCGGTCGTATAGAGTCGGATCACGAGGCAGGGTTGCGCCGCAACCGGACCTACCTGACGGCTGATGCCTGTAGCCTAAAGGCCCATAAGCGGTCTATTCTTCTTCCAGATGAGCCAGGCCACGGAGAAGAGCCAGAGGGCGATAATGGCCGAGTAGGCGGGGAAGATCTGACGCAGGTACTCGGGCGTCTCGCCGGTGTTTATTACCGGGATACTTTCATCGCGGGGGAGCCCGGCGTTCTTGAGCCCTTGCTGGGTGGTGTCGTGGAAGATGACGGTGCCGACGGTCTCGAGCTTGCCCCTCCAGACGCGCTCTTCGGGGTCTTGCAGGCCCTCAGGGAGGCCCTGGGTGGTCTGGATCAGGAGGTTGTCTTTCGTCTCCGCTAGGCGAAAGTAGAAGTAGCTAGTGCTGTAGCGGCCGACGATCGCGACCTCGGATTCTGGCACCCCGATCCGTCCGAGGTTCTCCCCGACGTTGGGCGTGCCGCTGACCTGCACGTAGTCCCCGAGCTCCGTGCCCGCGGGCAGCTTGCCCGAGTTCAACTGCTCGACGCTCAGGACCGTCGGCTCGCCTTCGAGGCCGTAGGAGAAGTTGGCGGCGACCGTGGAGGCGGCGAAGGAGAAGACCATCACTATAAACAGGCGGCTGAGCAGCCAGGGGTTGCGCCGGATCCAGGCCCCGAGCCCGGGCTGTTCGTGGTCGTAGTCCTCGCGTTCGCCGGAGAGCCGCCGTGAGTCCTTGGTGTCCATGCCCACAGTCTACCCGAGCGCCCGGGGCGAGGTGCGTGCGGCTTCACACGCGGCGG
>JADDPU010000347.1 GCA_016781725.1 Rubrobacter sp.
TAAACAGGCAGAGGAGCTGCGTTGCAGCGAGGAGCGGTTCAGAAGCACCTTCGACGAAGCTGCTATCGGCATGGCCGTGGCTGAGCTAGACGGAAGGTTCGTCCGGGTAAATCGCTCGCTGTGCGAGATGGTCGGCTACTCTGAGGAGGAGTTGCTGGCCTCCACCTTCCTAGAGATTACCCATCCGGACGACATAGGGGTGACTCTTGACCGTAGTGGCCGGATGCTGAGGGGCGAGGCCGACAGTTTCCAGACGGAGAAGCGCTTCCTTCACGCCGATGGTCATACAGTGTGGGCCTTGCTCAACGTCTCTGTTGTGAGAGATCCGGAAGAACACCCCCGCTATTTCATAGCCCAGATCCAGGACATAACCGGTCGCAAGGAGGCCGAGGAGGCGGTCGAGCGACTCAGCCGACGCAATCAACTCATTCTGGGCTCGGCAGGTGAAGGTATCTATGGACTGGACCGAAAAGGTAGGACTATCTTCGTCAACCCAGCGGCGGCGGACTTGACCGGGTTTAGTTCCGAGGATCTGATCGGCAAGGACCAGCACCACGCTGTTCACCACTCTCGGCCCGATGGGACCCTTTACCCAAAAGAGGAGTGCCCTATCCATGCGACGCTCAGAAATGGGGAGGCCCGACGTGCGGACGACGAGGTCTTCTGGCGCAAGGACGGTACGAGCTTCCCTGTGGAGTACACGAGTACCCCGATTTGGGAGAACGGCGAGGTAACCGGGGTGGTGGTGACCTTCACCGACATCACCGAGCGCAAGGAGGCCGAGAAGGAGAAGAGCAAGCAGGTGCGTTACGCAGCCTTACGGGCGGACATGGGCGCTGCCCTCGCCGAGGGCGGTACCTTGCCTGAAATCTTGCAGCGGTGCACGGAGTGCATGGTCCAGCACTTGGATGCAGCATTCGCCCGAATCTGGACGCTCGATGAAGGGGCGGAGATGCTGGAGTTGCAGGCCAGCGCAGGGATGTACACCCACCTCGATGGTCTCCACAGCCGGGTACCCGTCGGGGAGTACAAGATCGGCCTCATCGCCGAAGAGCGGTTGCCGCACCTGACCAACGACGTCACAAACGATCCTCTTGTGAGCGACAAGGAATGGGCCGAACAAGAGGGGATGGTGTCCTTCGCCGGTCATCCCTTGATCGTGGAGGGTCGGTTGGTGGGGGTGATGGCCATGTTCTGCCGGGAGTCTCTTGAGGAGGATGCCATCGAGGCACTGGCGTCCGTGGCGGATGTGATCGCCCAGGGCATCGAGCGCAAGAGGGCAGAGGAGCGTCTGCGCCACCAGGCGTTCCACGACCCGCTGACCGACTTGCCCAACCGTCACCTTTTCTCGGACCGTCTCAAGCAGGCCCTTAGGCGCACCAGGCGGAAGAAGGGCCGCCGAGTGGCGGTCCTCTTCATGGACCTGGATAACTTCAAGGCCATCAACGACTCCTTGGGGCACGAGGTCGGCGACAGGCTGCTCGTGGCGGTGGCCGAGCGCCTTGGGGGGGCTTGCGCTTCGAGGACACGCTGGCCCGTTTCGGCGGGGACGAGTTCACCGTCTTGCTGGAGGATGTGGAGAGCCCCCAGGAGGCGGTACGGGTGGCCGAACGCATCGTGGAGAGTCTTAAGGTACCGTTCGTCGTGGACGGGAGGGAGTTCTTTGTCAGGACCAGCATCGGCGTCTCCCTGGGCACCTCTCGCACCAAGTCTCCGCAGGAGATCCTGCGGGACGCTGACACAGCGATGTACCGGGCCAAGGACGAAGCCGCCGATTACCGGGTGTTTGACTCGGACATGCACGAGCGGGTCCTGGGCCGCCTGGAGCTGGAGAACGACCTCTGGAGGGCTTTAGAGCGGGAAGAGTTCCGCCTGTTCTACCAGCCCAAGGTTCGTCTCAAAGAGGAGGACACGGTCGCCGAGATCGAGGCCCTCTTGCGTTGGCAGCATCCCCAAAGGGGCCTCGTGATGCCCGACGAGTTTATCCCGATAGCCGAGGAGACGGGCCTGATCGTGCCCATCGGGAGGTGGGTCCTGAAGGAAGCGTGCCGCCAGGTTAAGGAGTGGCAGGATCGCTACCCCAAAGCCCCGCCCCTCGTCGCCTGCGTGAACGTCGCCGCCGGTCAACTGCGGTATCCGGATCTCCTCAACGACGTAGGCTCGGCGCTTTGGGAGAGTGGGATCGAGGGCAGGAGCCTCGCCCTTGAGATCACCGAGAGCGCCCTGCTCAAGGACATGCAGACGAGCACGACGCTGCTGGAGGAGCTGAGGAGGGAGGGGATCAGGTTCGCCCTTGACGACTTCGGCAGCGAGTACTCGTCCCTGTCGTACCTGATGCGGCTGCCCGTGGACTTCGTGAAGATCGACAAGTCGTTCGTTTGGGACCTCGGGGAAGACCCCAGGGCGGCTATACTCGTGGAGGCGATAATTTCGCTGGCCCACTCGCTGGGGCTCGAGGCCGTAGGGGAGGGGGTTGAGAGCGCAGAGCAGCTGGAGTACCTGAGGAGGATGGGCTGCGATCTCGTCCAGGGCTACCACCTGGCAAGACCCGTGCCCCCCGAAGATATGCCGGTGTTCTTGGCGAAGTAGATCCTCGTTGAGCCCGTAAGGTTATGCCAAAGCCAGTGGGGGTGGCTCTACTCTCGGTACCCTCAGCTATTGGGGCACCAACCGGACCGTACCGAGACTACCGGGGGTAGATCGGCCCTCAACGAGCTTTATGTTGAGTTCTCCCCGCTCGGAGATGGGGGCGGTGTCGTTTTGCACTAGCAGGCGGGGCCTAAAGCCCGCAAGCTCCAACTCGGCGTCCTCCGGGGGAGCGCCCCTCACCTCGATGCCGGGACGAGCGTGTTGGATCGAGGCGGCTACGGCTTCGCGGTACATCTTTGGTGAGACGGTTACCAGTACGCGCACATCGTTCTCCTACCTGGGAAGACAGGTAAAATGTGTTGTACCCGCCCATCACCCCGGCTGATGCACGCGAACCTCCGAGACTCCTCGTCCCCGACGGTGGGTGAATAGGGGATGCTCAGCCGACGGCTCCTCTGTTATGCCTCCGGTTCCCCCAACCCAGACCTCACCCTCTCAAGGGCGTCCGCTACGGCGAGCCTGGCCGCCGCTACGGCGTGCACTAGGTCCATCTCGGCTTGCTCGGCGGAGCCGGGGTCGAGGAAGTGCTGGGCATCGCGCAGCTCGCGGTCGGCGCCGGCCAAGTGCTCCCGCAGCCGCTCCATAGTCCTCCTGTCGCGGTGCTCCGTCACGTCTACCTCCGAAGGACTAAAGCTATGCGAACCTCTGAGAGTTTCGCTTCCTCGACGTTGGGTGGCTAGGGCTGCGGTCAGCCGCCCGAAGAGCCATTCCCATCGGAGGAGGTGATCTCGCCTAGCCCTATCCACTGCTCCATGAGGGCCATCCTCACCGCCTCGCTCCTGGAGTTGACCCCTATCTTCTGGTAGACGTTGGCCAGGTGGCGCTTGACCGTCGCCTCCGAAAGGTGCAGCTCCTCGGCGATCAGGCGGTTGGAGAGGCCGCGGGCTGCCAGCACCACTATCTCGGTCTCCCTTTCGGAGAGCGCGCCGGCTGTGGGCTCCTGCCCGATCCTCTCGATGAGACCCCGGGGCATCGAGACCACCAAGTTGCCCTCGTCCGGCTTGCGGCTTGCGGCCTCTATGGTGGCCAACAGCTCCTCGGTTGAGGAGGTCTTGTGCAGGTAGGCGTCTATGCCCATCCCTGCGAGGGCCTTTAGGTAGCGCAAGTTGTCGAACATGGTGAGGACCACTATCCTCGAGTCCGGGGAGGCCGTGCGTATCCTGGAGATGACATCCTTCGCCGTGTTCAGCTCCTGGTCTATCTGGGTGATGACCACGTCGGGTTTGTTCTTTCCGATGGCGGACACCGCGTCCTCGCCCGTCGAAGAGCGCCCCACGACCTCTATGCCTTCGCCGCGGGAGGAGAGGATGGCCTCCAGGCCCTCCCTGAACATGATGTGGTCGTCCGCCAGGTGCACCCGTACGCCCATCTCTGCCGCTCCTTCCTCATGAACAAGGTCCGAGCCGGAAAGCGCACACGGAGATCGCTCAAGAATCGTTCTTGGTCACCCAAGTAAACCACACCCCGGGGGGGTTTTGTAGCTTTTGCATCCAGTGACCCCAGAGGTGTAGGGCTGGTGGGAGAACTACCCACGCAACGGGAGCAGCCTATCAGCGAGACAAGGAGCGACGCGTTCATCGTGAATTCATCACCGCTTGTCATGCTGGTCTTAGGGATAGCCGAGGTGCGAGCAACCTGCGAACAACGAGTCTTGGCAACGTAAGATGCTAGGGTCGCGGGCGAACGAAGGGGAGGTGCCCATGAGGGCGGAAACGATCTGGCTAATGAGGGCGATAAGGGCGCGATACCCCGACGTCGAAGCGGGCGCGATGGTCGACCCGTACGCCGCTGCCCACGACGCCGCGCTCAATCCCGACGGGCCCGGGTACGACACGGCCATACGCGAGCTGCTAGACGCCCACGCGTTGAGGAGTTCGCCGGAGTGGGACAGACTGACCTCGACCGCAGTGGGGGTGAACCCGCAATACGAAGTAACGTCCAAGGGTGAGCTTATGATCTCGGGTGCATGACCACTCTTAGGGTTACGTCGCAGGACCGGCTGAAGAAGCGCATCGGCCCGGCCAGGACGCTCCGGGCCGTCCTGGGATCATAGTAGGGGCCGGAGCCCGACGGCACTGGAGGGAGCTGCCACCCACGAGAGAAGCCGATGGTACCGACGCTCTGGGGTGTTGCCTCGTCAGCGGTCTTTGCCAACCACCGCCAGGAACGCCTCGACCGTGCGCGGGCAGAACTGCGTGCCGGCGTGCTTCTCTAGTTTCTCCAGCGCCTCGTGCGTCTCTAACGCCTCCCGATAGGGACGGGCGGAGGTCATGGCGTGGAAGGCATCGCACACCAGGATGATCCGGCTCGCCAGGGGGATCTCTTCCCCTTTGAGCCCGTCGGGGTAGCCTTTGCCATCCCACCTCTCGTGCTCGGCCCTTATCGCGGGCGCCAGGTGGGAAAGACCCTTGGTCGAGGCCACGATCTCCTCCCCGATCACCGGGTGCATCCGCATGAGCTCCCACTCGGCGTCGTTTAGCGGCCCCGGCTTTCTCAAGATGGCGTCGCCGATCCCGATCTTGCCCACGTCGTGCAGCAAGGCGACCTGCTGGACCTCGGCCGCCTCCTCCTCGGAGAGGCCCATGCGGCGCGCCACTGCCACCGCCTGCTCGACGAGGGCCCGAGAGTGGTCCCCCGTGTAGCCGTCACGGGCCACCAGGGCGGCCAGGAGCGCCCCCACGCCCGTCGCCCTGACCTCGAGACGCCTCTTCTCTGCCTCGATCTCCTCGCGCTCGATCTGGTCGGCCACCAGTCGGGCCAAGACCTCCATGAACCTGGCGTCGCGCTCCCGCAGGCGCGCCTCCGCGGAGTGGCTCAGGCAGCACAGAGTGCCGTAGACGCGGCCGTCCGAGAACCGCAGGGGCAACCCCACGTAGGAACCGATGCCGGCCTCGCGCGTGACCTCGAGGCCGCTAACGCGCTCGTCGTTTCTGGCGTCGGGGACCACGTTGGGGAGCGAACCGTCCACCACCCGCTTGCAGAAGGTGCCCTCCAGCGGGACACCGCCGCCCTCCCGCCACCCGAAGGATTCCGCATCGCCTTCCAGGGCGCGGAACTCCATCCGGTCCTCGGCGAACCTCGAGACGAAGGCGACGTCCATCTCCAGCGTCTCCCTGGCCAGGGCCATCGTGCGCCTTATGGCCTCGGGCGTGCGTTCGGAGGAGAGATTGGCCAGCCCTTCCAGCCTGCCCGCATCGGTGTGTCCGCCGGACGCTTCATGCTCGTGGAGGGGATATCCCCCGTCCGAATGGGATTGTCGCATAAGGCCTCCTATGGGCAGCCCGGCCGCCTCCACCCGGTGGAGGCCCGTGGGCTTTGCGCCCCCGCCTCGCGGCGGGTTTGCCTTTGTCGAGGACGTGCCAAATATACCCCACGCCAGATGCTTCTAACCGTGGTCATGCTCGCGCCCGCGGAAGGCACCACGCCGC
>JADDPU010000441.1 GCA_016781725.1 Rubrobacter sp.
AGCAGAGCTCCTTCGCCGCCGCCGTCAACAGGGAGGACATCGTGCGTGGCGCCGAGGAGCTCGGCGTCGACCTGGGCGAGCACATCGAGTTCGTGGCCGGCGCGCTGCGGGAGCGGGCCGACGCCCTGGGTCTCGCGCAGAAGAGCGCTTAGGCCGCCCGATGCGGCCTCTGCTACCATGAATCCGTCGGAGAGAAGAGGAGCGGCGCTTTGGTTCGGGTGATGGTCGTCTTCGGCGGCCGCAGCGGGGAGCACGAGGTCTCTTTGGCCTCGGCGCGCGCCATAATGGAGGCGCTCGGCAAGAGCGGCCGCCACGAGGTAGTACCCGTGGGTATCACCCGGGAGGGGCGTTGGCTCTCCTCGGGCGACCCCATGAAGGAGCTCGAGTCGAAGGCCAAATACCTGTCCGACGGCTCGAACCTCGAAGCCCCTGACGTCTCGGGTCCTCTGGCCTCCGCTGGGGAGAAGCTGCCCGCGGGGCTCGGTTCGGTTGACGTAGTCTTCCCGGTATTGCACGGTCCCTACGGCGAGGACGGCACCATACAGGGCATGCTCGAGCTCGCCGGCATACCGTACGTCGGGAGCGGGGTCTTGGGGAGCGCCGCCGCCATGGACAAGCCGACCATGAAGAAGATCTTCGCCCACCACGGCCTCCCGCAGGTCGAGTGGCTCGCCCTCACCCGCAAGCAGTGGGAGCGGGATAGGGAGGCCTGGACGCGGGAGATCGAAGATAGCCTCGGGTACCCGTGCTTCGTCAAGCCCGCGAACCTCGGCTCCAGCGTCGGCATCGGCAGGGCCGCCGATGCCCGGGAGCTCGCAACGGCTTTAGACGCGGCCGCCAAGTTCGACCGGCGCCTCATCGTGGAGCGGGGCGTCGACGCCCGCGAGATCGAGGTCTCCGTCCTCGGCAACGAGGACCCGGAGGTCTCCGTACCGGGCGAGATCGTCTTGAGAGAAGCAGCCTTCTACGACTACGAGGCCAAGTACGTCGAGGGCGGGATGGAGCTCGTCGTCCCGGCCGAGATTCCGGACCAGACCGCAGCAGAGATAAGGCGCATAGCCCGGGTCGCCTTCGAGGCCATAGACGCCGCCGGCATGGCGAGGGTTGACTTCTTTCTCGAGTGCGGCACGGAGCGGTTGCTCCTCAACGAGATCAACACCATCCCGGGCTTCACCCCGACGAGCGTCTACGCGGAGCTCTGGGCCGCCAGCGGCCTTTGCTACCAGAAGCTCCTAGACCGCCTGATAGAGCTCGCCCTCGAACGCCACGGGTAGACGGCGCCGGACGGGGCAGCCTGTGGGAGGGCAGCTTCTGATACCGGCAAGCCCACGGTTGCAGCCGATCCACCGGGATACTTTAATGGCCGCATGCTGCTAGCCCTGCTCCAGGAAGAGACGACCGGGATCGAAGGCGCCGTCAACGACGCCGGAGAAGCGGCCGAAGAAGTAGCAAAGGAGCCGCGCGCCGTCTTCAGGGCGTTCAACGACTTTTTCGAGGCCGCCGGCGAGTACATCATCAGCCCAAGGTTCGTGGGCGATATGCTCGCTTCGGCGGCCGTAGTTTTGCTCGGGCTCATCTTCTACCGGGTTCTGACGCGCGGGGTGCCCAGG
>JADDPU010000274.1 GCA_016781725.1 Rubrobacter sp.
CGAGCAGCCCTCTTGCGATCTACTAGCGCGTAGGCACTTCCGCCTCCGCGGGTGAGCCTTCGGTGGTGGTTATGAGGTTCCGGATCTCGCGCAGCGCCACCGAGAGCGTCGAGAGGTCGAAGGTGCCGCTCGCGTTTATGTCCGAGAGGACCTGCAGGGAGCGCTTCACCGATCCCCGGTTCGTCTCGATCCAGGCCTCTATGCGTTCGTGAGCCTCCCTCTCTCCGGGGGCGTTGCGCAGTATCTCCGCCGTGAGCGCCGCCTGCTGGCCGTAGAGGTCGTCGCGCAGCGCGGAGCGGGCGAGGGTTCGCCAGCGGTTGTCGCGGGGTAGGGCCTCCACGTGTCTGCGAAGCCAGTGCAGCTTGAGGCGGTCGCCTAAAGTGAAGTAGATCGCCGCGGCGTCTTCGAGGGCAGAGCCCGTCGAGGCGGCCACGTCCACTATGTCCAAAGTGGAGAACATCGGGCCGAGGATGGCCGCGCGCCTCGCCAGCTCGTCAGGGACGTTCGCCCCGGCCAGCTTCTCGGCCGCCCGCCTGACGGCCTCGCGTTCGCCGTCGATCATGAGGTCGGGGATGCGCTCGGAGAGCTTCGTGGCGCCTTCCGAGAAAAAGGAGATGGCGGCCTCGATATCCAGGGGCGAGCGGCGGTTGCGCAGCAGCCAGCGCGTCGTCCGCTCGACGAGCTTGCGCGCGTCGAGCATCATCCTGGTCTGTACCTCGGCCTCTACGCGGTTATCCAGAGACTCTATCCCGGACCACAGGTCGCGCAGGCCGAAGATCTCGCGGGCCGCGGTGTAGGCGCGCGCTATCTCGGCGGCGGCCGCACCCGTCTCCTCTGAGAGGCGATAGGCGAAGGTGATACCGCACCTGTTGACCAGGCTGTTGGCGAGGTGGGTCGCCGTGATCTCGCGGTGCAGCCGGTGCTCGTGGATTTGCTCAGCGAAGCGCTCGCGCAAGGGGGTAGGGAAGTAGCGCTCGAGCTCGCGCGAGAGGTAGGGGTCCTCCGGCGCGTCGGAGTCGAGAAGCTGCTGGTAGAGCGTGATCTTGGTATACGAGAGCAGGATCGCGAGCTCGGGCGCCGTCAACCCGCCGCCCTCGGACTTCCGCTCGCCCAACGTCTCGCCGTCTGGCAAGAACTCGAGCTCCCGGTTCAGCCGCCCGGCATGCTCCAGGGCGTGGATGTAGCGGGCGTGGACGTCCACCATCGAGTGGGCCTGCGCTTGGGCCTGGCTTATCGCCTGGGTCTGCTGGTAGTTGTCGTCAAGGACGAGGCTCCCGACCTCCTCGGTCATCCCGGACAGCAGCTCGTTGCGTTGTTTCTCGGTCATGTCGCCGGCCTCGACGACGGCGTCTAGCAGGATCTTGATGTTCACCTCGTGGTCCGAGGTGTCCACCCCGGCCGAGTTGTCCACGGCGTCCATGTAGATCCTGCCGCCCGAGAGCGCGTACTCGATGCGGCCTCTCTGGGTGAACCCGAGGTTTCCGCCCTCCCCGACAACGCGGCACCTGAGCTCGTTTCCGTCTACCCTCAATGCATCGTTGGTCCTGTCGCCGACCTCGGCGTTGCTCTCCGCAGCGGCCTTGACGTAGGTGCCGATGCCGCCGTTCCAGAGCAGATCCACCTCGGCCTTGAGCATCGCGTGTATCAGCTCGTTAGGCGTCAGCGACTCGTCCTCCACGCCGAGCATCTCCCGCACCTCTGGCGAGAGGGGGACGGACTTGGCCGTGCGCTCGAAGACGCCGCCACCCTCTGAGATGAGCTCCTGGTCGTAGTCCGTCCACGAGGAGCGCGGCAACTCGAAGAGCCTCTTGCGTTCCTCGAAGCTCGTCTCGGGGTCTGGGTCCGGGTCCAGAAAGATGTGCAGGTGGTTGAAGGCGCCAACGAGCTTTATGTGGCGGCTCAGGAGCATCCCGTTCCCGAAGACGTCGCCGGACATGTCGCCGATGCCGATGACCGTAAAGTCCTCGCTGGCCACGTCCTTGCCGAGCTCCCTGAAGTGGCGGCTGACCGACTCCCAGGCGCCGCGGGCCGTGATCCCCATAGCCTTGTGGTCGTAGCCGGCCGATCCGCCCGAGGCGAAGGCGTCGCCGAGCCAGAAGCCGTACTCGGCCGAGATGCCGTTAGCTATGTCCGAGAAGGTAGCTGTGCCCTTGTCCGCGGCGACGACGAGGTAGGGGTCGTCGCCGTCGTAGCGCACCACCTCAGGCGGAGGGATTACCTCGTCGCCCGAGATGTTGTCGGTAATGTCGAGCATCCCCCGGATGAGCGTCTTGTAGCAGGCGACGACCTCCTCCATGAGGGCCTCGCGGCCGCCTTCGGCCGGCGGCCGCTTCACGACGAAGCCGCCCTTCGCGCCGACCGGGACTATGACGGCGTTCTTCACGGTCTGGGCCTTCATGAGGCCCAAGATCTCGGTCCGGAAATCCTCGCGCCGGTCGGACCAGCGGATGCCGCCGCGGGCGACCCCGCCGCCGCGCAGGTGGACCCCCTCCATGCGGGGGGAGTAGACGAAGATCTCGAAGCGGGGCAGCGGGAGAGGGAGGCCCGGTATCTTCTCGGGGTCTAGCTTGAAGGAGAGGTGGGGCTTCGGCCCGCCCTCGGGCGTGCTCTGGAAATAGTTGGTCCGCAGGGTCGCCAGAGTCACGTCGAGGAAGCTGCGCAGGATGCGGTCCTCGTCCAGGCTCACCACCGCGTCGAGGGCCGAGGAGATCTCGGCCTCGAGCCGCTCGCTCTGCGCCTGGACATCCTCCTTACCCGACGGGTCGAGGCGGGTCACGAAGAGGTCGACGAGGAGGCGCGCGATGTGGGGGT
This sequence comes from Rubrobacter sp., assembly GCA_016781725.1. Taxonomy (GTDB): domain Bacteria; phylum Actinomycetota; class Rubrobacteria; order Rubrobacterales; family Rubrobacteraceae; genus Rubrobacter_D. Next base: position 2,812 of record JADDPU010000274.1, read on the forward strand.
TGGCGACGAGGGTGTCCTCCATGTAGTCCTGGGAGAAAGTGGTCCCCGTCTGGCGCAGGTACTTGCAGTAGGCCCTGAGGACCGTGATCTCGCGCCACGTCATACGGGCCAGGAGGACGAGGCGGTTGAACCCGTCGTTCTCGACCGTTCCGCGCCAGGCGCGGGCGAAGGCGTCCTGGAAGATCCCCTTGACCTCGCCGGTTTGCAGGGCACCCCGCCCCGCGTGGACGAGGCCGAAGTCGTAGATCCAGACCGGAGGAGAGCCCGCTGGCTTCACCTCGTGCGGGCGCTCGTCGACGACCTCGACCCCCATGTCTTCGAGCAGGGGCAGTATCTCCGAGAGCGAGACCTGCTCGCCCAGCCTGAACAGCTTGAACCCGAGGAAGTCCTCGGGCTCCTCGAGCGGGTGGTAGAGGGTCATCTCTATGTCCTCCTCGGACCGGAGCGCCTCCATCCGCTGGATGTCGGAGACGGCGGTGCGGGCGAGGAAGCCGGCGCGGTAGCCTGGGGAGAAGGCGTCGCGGTACTTGTGGAAGAGCTCCGTGCCCCGCTCCTCGCCGCAGGACTCGATCAGGGCGTCGTAGAGGTTGTCCTTCCACGAGCGGACCGTCTCGACCAGGCGGGCCTCGATCTCGTCCTCGTCGTACTCTGGCGTCTCCCCTGGCTCGGTGTAGATGATGAAGTGCAACCGCGCGAGGACCGACTCAGAGAGCCTGACGTTGAACTCCGTGTTCGCGCCGCCGAAAGCTCGCTGCAAAATCTCCTGCATCCTCTCGCGGACCTCGGTGTTGTAGCGGTCGCGCGGGACGAAGACCAGGCAGGAGAAGAAGCGCCCGTAGGTGTCGCGCCTGACGAAGATCCTGACGCGCTGGCGCTCCTGGAGGTGGAGTATGCCCATCACGACCTCGAAGAGCTCTTCCTTGGAGATCTGGAAAAGCTCGTCGCGCGGGTAGGTCTCGAGTATCTCTACCAGGTCCTTCTCGTTGTGGCTCCCCTCGGGGAAACCGGCCCGCTCGAGAACGTACCTGACCTTGCGCCGCACGAGCGGTATGTCGAAGGCGCTCGCGCTGTAGGCGGAGAAGGTGTAGAGCCCGAGGAAGCGCCGCTCTCCCGTCACCTCGCCCGAATCGTCGAACTTCTTGATCCCTACGTAGTCGAGGTACGAGGGCCGGTGGACCGTGGCCCGCGAGTTGGCCTTGGTCAGGTTGAGGAGCTTCGGAACGCGGGCGAGCCTGCGCGCCTCCGGCGGGAGCCTCGAGAAACTGCGGGAGACCGTCTCGGGACCGGTCTCCCGCAGGGTGCCGAGGCTCGAGCCGGCCACGGCGCAGAGGACGTCCTCCCCGTCCCGGGTGGTCAGGTCGTACTCGCGGTAGCCGAGGAAGGTGAAGTTGTCAGCGTCGAGCCACTCCAAGAAGGCGCGGGCCTCGTCGAGATCCTCCCGCTCCAAGGGCGGCGGGTTCTCCTCCAACCCGGCGACGATCTCCCTTCCCCTCTCGCGCATCAGGGGCCAGTCCTCGACTGCGGCCCGCACGTCGGCGAGGACCTTCTCGATGCACCTGCGCAGGCTCTCGAGGACCGCGGGCTCCGTCTGGCGGTCTACCTCGACGTGGATGACCGACTCGGAGAGGGCGTCCTCTTCGTCGGCATCGGGGGGTAGGATCTCGAGTAGCCGGCCCTCCGCGTCGCGGCGCACCTTTATCACCGGGTGGATCATGAGGTGGATGGCGTAGCCCTGGCGGTTTATCTCCATGCGGGTAGAGTCGACCAGGAAAGGCATGTCGTCGTTGACCATCTCGACGACGGCGTGGGTGGATTGCCAGCCGTGCTCCTCGAACTGCGGGTTGTAGACCCGGATCTTCGCCTCACCGGGATTCCGCTGGCCGGCGAAGTTCCAGTGGGAGACCGCCGCCCCGTAGACGTCGATGGAGGAGCGGTCCTCCAGGTCCTCCGCGTCGATCCAACCGTAGTACTGGCGCGCGAACTCCTCCACCTGCGATGCCTGATCCTCGGGCATCTGCTCCCTAACGCGGGTCAAGACCTTGTCGAGAAGTTCATCCTTGACTAGCATAGAGCTACTCCTCCACCGCTTCCTATTCCAGTAACAACGATTCTAACCTACCCCGGTGCCCGGTTCGCGAACCAAGACCCCTAAGGACCGCCGCGCTTGCTATAGTCGTGGACAAGGTCACCAGATTTCCCGGAGGATCGCATGGACTTCGCACTCGGACCCGAGCAGCAGGAGATCAAGAGGCGGGCGGCGACGTTCGCCGACCGCGAGGTGGCCCCCCACGCGGCGACCCTAGATCGCGAGGACCGGGTCCCGTTCGGGACGCTGCGGAAGATGGCCGAGGCCGGGTTCATGGGCCTGTGCGTGCCCGAAGAGTATGGGGGGGCTGGCTCCGACTTTCTCTCCTACTGCCTCCTGATAGAGGAGATCAGCCGCGCCGACGCCGGCGTCGGCGTGACGCTCGCGGTCCACACGAGCGCGGGGACGCTCCCCATCCTGATGTTCGGCACCGAGGAGCAGCAGGCGCGCTGGATACCCCCGCTGGCGAGAGGGGAGAGGATCGGGTGCTTCGCCCTAACCGAGCCCGAGACGGGCTCCGACGCCGCCGCGATCCAGACCAGGGCCGAGAGGGTGCCCGACGGCTACCGCATCAGCGGCCACAAGCAGTGGGTCACCAACGGCCGCGTCGCCGGGACGATGATCCTCTTCGCCCGGGCCCCCGAGGGTGTTACGGCCTTCGTGGTCTCTATGGACGCCGAGGGCATCTCCTTCGGCAAGCACGCCGAGAAGATGGGCGTCATCTCCGCCACCACCGACGACGTGCTCTTCGAGGACGTCTTCGTTCCGGAGGAGGACCGGCTCGGCGAGGAGGGGAGGGGGCTCAGGGTCGCGCTCGGCACCCTGGACACCGGCAGGATCGGGATAGCCGCGCAGGCCATAGGCATAGCCGAGGCCGCCTTCCGCTACGCCAAGGACTACGCCGCAGGGCGCACCACGTTCGGCAAGCCCATAGCAGAGCACCAGGCCATAGCCTTCAAGCTGGCCGATATGCAGACGAAGTTAAGGGCTGCCCGGCTCCTCACCCACGAGGCGGCGTGGATGAAGGACCAGGGGAGGCGGCACACCGAGGCCGGCGCCCGTGCCAAGCTCTACGCCTCGCAGGTAGCCAACGAGGTCACCTACGACGCGGTCCAGATCCTCGGCGGACGCGGATACATGAAGGACCACCCCGTCGAGCGCCACTACCGCGACGCGCGGGTCACGGAGATCTAC
>JADDPU010000331.1 GCA_016781725.1 Rubrobacter sp.
CAAGGTGCAAAGAGGCGTTCTACCTCGTCCACGGCGTCTTCGACGGTGAAGACTACCGCGTCGTCCCCGGACCTGAGCACCTCTTTGCCGGTGGGGATGATCACGTCCCCGTCGCGCAGAAGCGCCCCGACTATCGCGCCTGACGGGAACCCGACCTTCGAGAGGGGACGGCCCGCCACGCGGCAAGTCTCGGGGACCCTGAGCTCGATCATCTCGGCCCCGCTCTCCAGCAGGGCGACGTCTATAACCTCGCCCTTCCGCACGAACCGCAAGATGGCCTCGGCGGCTAGCATCCGCGGGGAGATCGTCAGGTCCACTCCCAGGGCATCGGCGAGCGGCGCGAACTCGCCCCGGCTCACGCCTGCGATAGTGGTGCGGGCCCCGAGCTGGCGGGCGTACATCGCGGCTAGCAGGTTCGCCCGGTCGTCGCCAGTGACCGCGACGAAGGCGTCGGTCCTGTCCACGCGCTCCTGAAGCAAAAAGTCCCTGGAGATGCCCTCGTCGTGGAGGACGAACCCCCTGCGCAGCCGGGAGGCCACGTAGCGCGCCCGCGCCTCGTCCCTCTCTATCACCCGCACGGAGATGCCGACGCCTTCGAGGGCCAGGGCCAGCCGCAGACCGATGCGGCCCCCCCCGTAGATCGTCACCTCCTTCACGGGGGCCGTATCGGTGGCCACGGCCTTAACCACCTCGGCGATGCGCCGGCGCCCGCTGATGAGCAGCACGTGGTCGCGCAGCTCGAGGACGGTGTCGCCCCTCGGGACGAGCGCCTCGCCCCGCCTCACCACCCCGACTATGAGGCTCTGGCCGGGGAGCCGTACGTCCTTAAGGGCGCGCCCCACGGCGGGGGAGCCCTCGTTCAGGATCACCTCGGCCACCTCTATGGTGTCCTCGGCGAAGGTGTCCACGTTGATCGCCCCCGGTACCAGCAGGGCGGCCTTGATCTCCTCGGCCGCCATCTGCTCGGTGTGGATGGCGAAGTCAATGCCGAGCATGTCCTGCGCGAACGGCTCCTGCGGGTCGTAGTAGTCCGGGTTGTGGATGCGCGCCACCGTGCGCGGCACCCCCCTGGCCTTGGCGCTCAGACACGCTATGATATTAGTCTCGTCGGAGCTGCTGGCCGCTATGAGCAGGTCGGACTCTTTGATCCCGGCGTCCATCAGAAGCCTGGGGCTCGCCCCGTTCCCCTGCATCACCAGGGCGTCGAGCTGTTCGGAAGCCCGCTCCACGAGCGTCTCGTTCTGCTCGACCAGCACGACGTCGTGGCCCTCCTCCGAGAGCATCCGCGCCGTATTCAAACCTACCTCTCCGGCCCCTATGATCACCGTCCGCATCGCTCGCGCCCTTCTATCGGTCCTTGGGTTGGACGAGTTGGGACCTATCGAGGTCCTTCTTGTTTCCCGCGACCACGATGACGTCCCCTTCGCGCAAGGTAGAGTCGCCGGTCGGTATGGTTCCGGGGGATCCCTTGGGTTTGAGGGCGAGCACCGTCAACCCGCTCTTGCGGGAGAGCTGCAGCTCGGCCAGGCTCTTGTCGATCCACTCCTCGGGGACCTCGGCCTCGATCATGGCCTCGTCCCCCCCGAGGTCCACGTAGTCGAGGACTACTGGGGAGGCCATGGTCCGGGCGAGCTGCTCCCCCATGTCCCGCTCGGGCTCGATTATCCGGTCGGCGCCGATCCTCTCGAGGACCCTGGCGTGCAGGCTGCTAATCGCCCGCGTCACGACGAACGGCACCCCGAGCTCCTTGAGGTTGGCCGTCGCGAGGATCCCGGCCTCCATGCTCTCCCCGATGACGACAGCCGCCGCGTCGAACTGCCCGACGTTGAGGTCCCTGAGGACGTCCTCGTCTGTGGCGTCCGCCGCAACCAGGTGGGCGTTCGGGAAATCCCTAGCCAAATCCTGGATGAGCTCCTCGTCGAGGTCCATGCCCATCACGTCGTATCCTAAGGACTCCAGCGTGGAGATCATGGCCGTCCCCAATCGACCGAGCCCGATTATCACGAACTGCCGGCTCATCCTATCGCTATCTCCTCTTCGGGGTAGCTGTAGCGCCTGGGCTTGTCGCGCTCGCTCAAAGCCACGGCTAACGTTATGGGCCCAACCCTGCCCGCGAACATCACGAGCGCAAGAAGGATTTTACCGAAAGGGCCGAGCTCCGTGGCGAGCCCGTAACCGGGACCCAAAGAGAGCCCGACCGTCCCGAAGGCCGAGGTGATCTCGAAGAGCGACGTGAGCAAGGACACCTCGGCGGAGATCATCAGCGCCAGGGCCGCACCGACGACGAGCAGCGTCGAGAGGGTCATCACCGTCACGCTCTTGGCGATGAGCGAGCGCGGTATCCTGCGGCCGAAGGCCGAGATATCCTCGTGCCCTCGGACTTGGGACAACAGGATTAGAAAGAGCAGGGCCACGGTCGTCACCTTGATGCCTCCCCCGGTGGAGACGGGGGCCGTGCCTATGAACATCAGCGCCATCTGCACCATAAGGGTGGGGTCGTGCATCTCTGAATACGTCACGGTCGCGAACCCGGCCGTCCTCGGCGACACCCCTTGAAAGAGGGACATGAGGACCTTGGTCCCGAGGGGCTCGCCACCCAGAGTACGGGGGTTGGTCCACTCCAGGAGCGCTACGCTCAACACCCCAACCACCAGCAGGACGGCGCTGGTTATCAGCACCAGCTTGGACTGGAGGGTTAGGCGCCGGACCCGCCGGTAGTAGTAGAGGTTCACCAGCACCGGGAACCCGAGGCCGCCGGCGATGATCAGGTAGATCAGCGTCAGGTTCACTGTCCAGTCGCCCGCGTAGGTGGCCATGCCCCCCTCGAATATGTCGAACCCCGCGTTGCAGAACGCGGCTATCGAGTGAAAGAGCCCGAGCCCGAGAGAGCCGACGCCGTGACCCGCGACGGCGAACCGAACCGTGAGGATCACCACCCCGACGGCCTCCACGAGGATGGTGATCAGGGCTACCTGGCCGACCAGGCGCAGGACGTTCCGCGGGGAGTCGGGGCTGGCGAGCTCTTCGCGCACGACCAGGAGATCCCGGAACCCCATGCGGCGGCCGATCAGGAGCGCGCCCACCGTGGCCAGGGTCATGATCCCAAGCCCCCCGAGCTGGATGAGCCCGGCGAGGATCGCCTGACCTAAGGGCGTAAAGTCCTCGGCGGGGACCACGGCCTGAAGGCCTGTCACCGTCACCGCGCTGACCGACTCGAAGAAGGCGTCCATCCAGGAGATCCCGTTGTTCGCCGCGGGTATCTTCAGCAGTAACGTCCCGATCAGGACGAGCGCGGCGAAGGCGAGGACTATGAGCCTGGGAGCCGAGAGCCTGGGAAACACTGCGGTATGGTACCTCAGTGATTGCTAGCTCGGTAAGGCCAAGGTCCGGTAATCACGAAGGCCCCGGCGAGCTCGGCTTCGGCCCCGGGGTAACGGTGGCGGATGCCCATGCGGGTCCCTTCGAGGCGGTGGCGTATCCCATGGCGCGTTCGGCTGCAGGTAATGATCAGCCGGCAGAATACACAAGCCATAAGAAGAGGACGAACACCGCGGCCACCCCGAGCATGAACAGGCCAGCTACCAGCAGGAAGCCCTTATCGGTCCCCGCGCTCCCCGAACGCCTCGACGAACTCCGCGTGCGACGCCTGTGCCTGCGGCTGCCTGGCGTCCAACGTTTGTACAAGACGAGGCCCCTCCCCGCTTACGACGATTCGCCCAGCGCCTCGGCGACGAGCTCGGCGACCTCCGAGGGGTTCGTCGCAGCCCGGATGCCGGCGGCGCGCAACGCCTCGCTCTTGGCCTCGGCCGTGCTCTCGCCGCCTGAGACAATAGCGCCGGCGTGGCCCATAGTCTTGCCCTCGGGGGCCGTGAAGCCGGCGATGTAAGCGACGACGGGGGTTTGCATCTCGGAGCGGACGTACTCGGCTGCGAGCTGCTCGGCGTTGCCCCCGATCTCGCCGATCATCACCGCGCACTCGGTCTCGGGGTCGGCCTCGAACTTGCTCAAGATCTCGATAAAGTCAGTCCCGATTATGGGGTCGCCCCCGATGCCGACGGCCGTGCTCTGGCCTATACCCCTCTGGGTGAGCTCGTTGACGATCTGGTACGTGAGCGTCCCGCTGCGGCTCACTACCCCGACGTTGCCGGGCGCGAAGATGTCGCGCGGCATGATGGAGACGTTGGCCTTCTCCGGCGAGAGGACCCCTGGGCAGTTCGGCCCGATCAGGGTCGCTTCCTTTATACGAAGGTAGTCGGTCACCCGCATCATGTCGTGGACCGGGATGCCCTCGGTTATGCAGCACACCGTGCTCATTCCGGCGTCCAGCGACTCGAAGATCGCGTCGGCAGCGAAGGGTGGGGGGACGAAGATCACGCTGGCGTTCGCCCCGGTCTCGTTGGTTGCCTGCTCGACCGTGTTGAAGACCGGCACGCCCTCGTACTCTTGGCCGCCCTTGCCCGGGGTGACGCCCGCCACCACGTTCGTGCCGCTCTCCTTCATCCTCTGGGTGTGGAAGGCGCCCTCCCTGCCGGTTATCCCCTGGACCAGGAGCCGGGTCTCGTTGTCTACGAGTATCGCCATGCGCTACCGTCCTCCGTCCCTGGCGAGCTCTACCGCCCTGCGGGCCGCGTCGAGCATCGTCTCCTCTGTGACTACGTTCTCCGGGGTGTTCTCGGCGAGGATCCTGCGCCCCTCCTCGGCGTTGGTCCCGTCGAGCCTTACGACTATGGGGAGCGTGATCCCGGTCCGCTCTATCGCCGTGAGGAGGCCCCGGGCCACCTCGTCGCCGCGCGTTATCCCCCCGAAGATGTTGAAGAGCACGCTCTGCACCTGCTCGTTGGAGGTCACGATGTCGAGGGCCGTCGAGATCTGCTCGGCGTCAGCCCCGCCGCCCACGTCGCAGAAGTTGGCGGGCTCGCCGCCGGCCTGGGCCACCACGTCGAGCGTGCTCATCACGAGCCCGGCGCCGTTGCCGAGGATGCCCACGTTGCCGTCGAGCTTGACGTACTGCAGGCCTACCTCGAGCGCCCGCTGCTCCTGCGGGTCGGCGGCCTCCACGTCGTGCAAAGCGGCGATCTCCTGGTGGCGGTAGAGGCTCGAGTTGTCCACGGTGACCTTGGCGTCGAGCGTGAGCACGCGCCCGTCTTTGGTGACAACCAGCGGGTTGATCTCGACCAGGCTCGCGTCGAGGTCCTTGAACGCTTCGTACAGGTGCGTGAGCGTTCGCCCCACACCCTTCGCGGCCGCCCCTTCGAGCCCGGCGGCGAAGACGATCTCGCGCACCTGGTAGGGGAGGAGGCCGACGAGCGGGTCGACGTGCAGCCGCACGATGGCCTCGGGCTTGGTCTCGGCGACCTCCTCGATGTCGACGCCCCCCTCGGTGGAGAACAGGATCAGGGGCTGTTTGGCGGAACGGTCCACAGTGATCGAGAGGTAGAACTCCCGGTCTATCTCGGCCCCGCCCTCGACGTAGACGCGCCGTACAGTGTGCCCCCGGATGTCCATGCCGAGGATCCGCCCGGCCGCCTCCTCGGCCTCGCCCGGGCTGCTAACCACCTTGATGCCGCCGGCCTTGCCGCGTCCGCCGGTGAGGACCTGGGCCTTGATCGCGACCGTTCCCCCGAGCGTCTCCGCCGCCCTTCTGGCCTCCTCCGGCGTTCCGGCGACGACTCCGGGGAGCGTCTCGAGGCCGTAATGCCTTAACAACTCCTTGCCTTGATATTCGTAGAGATCCAAGCGAACGACTCCCTCCCAGCCCGTAACGACGGTTGGTAATTATACAGAGCCTCCCCCCGCCGTACCGCCCGGACAGCCGCCTCGCAAGGGCCGCGTCGCGGGGCTGGTCGGCGAGGTGCCCGGACTATCGCCGGCACCTGCCCTCGCCGCTCCTCTTGCTGTAGAGATCGACTATGACGAAGCTTGCTCCGATCCACGGGCCTACGCTACAGTGCGCGAGAGGGTTGGGAAAGAGGAAGGAGGGGAGCTCGTGGTGGAGAGGCCAGGAAGCTCCGATGCGGGCGGATCCGGCCAAGAGAGGCAATACCTGGAGCGCGGCAGGCTCACC
>JADDPU010000175.1 GCA_016781725.1 Rubrobacter sp.
ACCCGAAGCAGAAGATCAGGAGTGTCATTGACCGGGACGGTCGGGGAGCTCTTCGGGGGCTCAGGCAGAAGAATTCGGGATGGGATCTGGGGCGACGTCCCCGTGGACCGGGCGGTGAGGAACCTGCTCGAGACCGCCGCCATGCGTCGCTTGAAGGGGATGAGCGGGCTCGGGTTCACCTTCGCCGCCTTCCCGAGGGCTCGCCACACGCGCCTCGACCACGCCATAGGCGTCTACCACCTAGCGAGGCTCACGCTCAAGCGGATCACGGAATCCGGGGCCTACCTCGAGGCCCGCGAGGTGCAGGGCGCCCTGGCCGCCGCCCTGTTGCTCGACGCGGGTCGTTACCCGTATGCGGCCTCCATCGAGGGGATCAAGCTTCCAGGCGCGCCCACGCTCAAGGAGTTGAGCCGGCGCTGGATCGAGCACTCAGACGTTGCGAAGGTGCTGAGGAGCGAGTGGGACCTCGAGCCCCACAACGTCTTCAGGCTCGTCTCGCGCGGCGACGACCCGCCGCACAGCCTTACCCCTACCGAGCACCTCCTGAGGGACATCCTCTTCGGCTCCCTCAACGTCTCGGCCCTCGACCGCCTCATCCGCGACGCTAGGGGGGCAAGGGTCCCCTACGGCCTCGTCGAGGCCGAGCCCCTCATAGAGCGCCTCAGGATCGTGGGCCAGGAGAACCGGGCGATCCTGACGCTCGACGAGGAAGGAGCAGGCTCCCTTCAGGCCCTGGTCTTCTCGCGCTACCTGGTTCACTATAACGTCTACGGCCACCACGCCCTGCGCATTCCTACCGTGATGTTCCTCAGGGCCGTCCAGGACGCCATCCAGGCCGGCACCGTGACCTTCGACGAGCTCTCCGAGAAGGACGACGCGGGGGCCTTCGTCCTTCTCGAGGATTCCGCCGAGCCCGGAAGCTCCACGGCAGCCCTCATGAAACGCCTCGCCGACCGCAGACCCTACCATTTGGCCCTGGAGTTCGACGAGCGCCACCCGAGCTACGCCTCCCTGCTCAGGCTCCATGATGACGCCTCCTGGCGCCGGCGCGTGGAGGAGGCCTGGTCCCGCTACCTCACCCGCTACCGCAAGGGTGTGGCTGGCCCCTTCGACATCCTCATAGACGTCCCCGAAAGAAAGGCTCTCCCTGTAGACCTGCGCCTGATCCGTCGCACCCCCCTCCCAGGAGAGCGCAACCCAGTAGGCTGGCAGGGGCTCTCCGGCATGTCCGAAGACGACGCGACCCGCTACCACGCCCCCCTCCACCGCATCGTCATCGCCACGGCCAATGACGACCTCGTGCAATCCGTGCGCCGGCACGCCGAAGAGCTCTTCACCATCGCCGAGGAAGTAGGATAAGGCGACCATCACGCAAAGAAAAAGGGCCGGCGTTCACATAAGGGTGAGACCCTTCTCCGGCCCTTAGCGGCCCCCAGATAGGACCGCTAGGATGATACGAAGATTATAAGAGCACGCCCGCAGCCCGCGCAAGCCCAGTAAACAAAACTTAACCTTCGTCCCCAACAACCCCGCGAGCGATGCTATAATCTCATCCCGTCACGGGCCGCTAGCTCAATTGGCAGAGCAAGAGACTCTTAATCTCT
>JADDPU010000472.1 GCA_016781725.1 Rubrobacter sp.
CATGGTTCATATCAGGCGGCTATTGTATTGACAGTTCGGTTGTCCTCGGTGCGCCTCGTCGGATTCGCTGCGGGGGGCGGGCGGCCATAGCCGAGGGCGTCGAGCCAATGTGGGGAGGGCAATCCCGCGAGTTGTAGCGGGCTGTATCCGGCTCGCTCCCCGCGCTCGAAGGTGCGGTGGTTGCGGTAGACGGCGAAGACGCGTAGTAGGTCCTCCCGGAGTCCCTTGTGGCTGGCTCTGTGGGGGGCGAGCAGGCTACCGAGGTTCTCGACCATACCGCTCGCCCTCACCGCACCCTCCAGTATCGCCCATACCCGCCTCGCCTGCTCCGGTGAGGCTGTCCATGCTTGGGCGCCATCCACCAACCCGAGCGCCCTCTTGTGGCGCCACGCCAGCGCCAGATACCGTACGGTCTCCTCCCCGAGTTCGCGCAGCACCGGGGCGAGCTCGCGCTGTAGCGGCATCAGGTACGCCACCAAGCCGGATGCGCGCTTCTCGAGCAGCTTCGCCGCCCCGATCGCCCTCCCGCCGAGCTCCCGGAGCAGCGCCGCCGCCGCCACCAGTTCCCCCCTCACCCGCGAGGCGTCCCTGACCCGACCCGTGCGCGCGTCGACCGGGGCGAGGACGTCGCGCACCACCCCCAGCAGGTACTCCACCCCGTCGTGGCGCGCCACCGCCTCCTCCGCGGCTGCTATGGCCGCGCCCACACTCTCGGGATCGGTCGCGCCTACCCCGAACGATCTCCCCATACGGCACCTCCTGCCCCCGTGTATCCGCTGGTGCTCCCGCACCCTCGCCTCCTCGGTCAGCTTCTGGGCCTCCCCTAGCCTCCTGTACGCCTCGCCCTCCAGGTAGCTCTCTACCCTCCCCAGGTCCCGCAGCACGTGCCAGTGGTCCGGGTCCGGCTCGGTCCCACCCGCCGCCCGTACACCCGCCCGCAGCCCCTTCCCCCCGTCGGCGACGACCCTCTCGATCTCCACGCCCCGCCCCTCCAGATCGAGCAGCGCACATCCCCAGGTGGTTTCGTCGATGCTCCCGGCGGGTTCCAGAAGCAGTATGAGGCCGCTCTCGTGCTCGACGACCTCCAGCACGGGCTCGCCCGCCGCGTACACCTCGTCGGCGGCGACCTTGACGGGATGCCCGGGCACCGGCTGCGGTAGCGCGCGGGCGCGGGATGCGGCCCCCTTGAGCACCCCGCAGATCGAGCCGATGCTCCTACGGACCCCTAGTATCTCCTCTACGCACTCCCCGATCACCCGAACGCTCGCGTGCGCAGCCTGGTTGAGCACCAGGATGGCGCGCGACACCGCGAGCTCGTCCACGCGCAAGCGCTCGTCCACGGGCTTCGGTCCGGGCGGTCGGGGGGAGAGCTCCGCCTCCGCGGCAACCCGCGTCCGGTCCCGCAACCCGTACAGGGTCTGGCGCGACACCCCGTACTCCCGCGCCAGCCGAGTCACCAACCCGTACTCCCCCGCCCGCGCCACCATCGCGCACCCCAGCCGTACCCGGTCCTCCGTTGTGATATGCTCCAGTCGGTAGGGCACGGCGGGAACCTCCTCGCGTACGCTCGGTGTAGACGACCAAAGCATACACGAAGCGCTCCCACCTCCCCTACCCC
>JADDPU010000109.1 GCA_016781725.1 Rubrobacter sp.
CGCTTCGCGAAGTCGCCCAGGTTTATCGTGCGGCGCATGCACACCAGGGCGGCCTCGCGGCAGAGGGCTTCGAGGTCGGCGCCCGAGTAGCTGCCGGTGAGGCCGGCTATCTGCTTCAGGTCGAGCTCGGGGTCTGTCGGCATCTCTCTGGTGTGGATCCCCAGGATGTGCAGGCGCGCCTCGGCGTCGGGGAGACCTATCTCGATCTCGTGGTCGAAGCGGCCCGGGCGCCTGAGGGCGGGGTCGAGGGCCGACGGGCGGTTGGTTGTCGCGATGACGCAGACCCGCCCGAGGTCGTTCATGCCGTCCATGAGGGAGAGGAGCTGGGAGACGAGGGTAGCCTCGAAGCTCTCGCTCATCGTGTCGCGGGAGGAGGCGAAAGAGTCTATCTCGTCGAAGAGGATGATCGCCGGCGCCTTCGCCCTGGCCTCGTTGAAGATGGAGCGCAGCTTCGCCTCGCTCTGGCCCCAGTACTTGTTGAGGATCTCGGGCCCAGAGACGGCTATGAAGTGGGCCGCGCTCTCGTGGGCGACGGCCCTCGCCAAAAGCGTCTTGCCGGTCCCGGGCGGGCCGTAGAAGAGGATGCCCTTGTGCGGCCTGATGCTGAGCTTCCTGAAGATCTCGGGGTGGGTTATGGGGAGCTCTACGGCCTCGCGGATCAGGTCTATGGTCTCGCGCATCCCGCCGACGTCCTCGTAGCGGGTGGCCGGCACGTTGCGGCTGCCCGGCGCCGCCCCGCTCGCCGCCGCGACCCCTGCCCCGCCGCTCCTCACGCTGCGCGCTAGACGCTCTATGAGGCCTTCTTTGTCCTCAGGGGGCGGCGCGGCCTCCTCGCGTCCCTCGCGCGTCTTCACTACCCTCCAGCTCGAGACGGGTCCCTCCTCCCGATAGCGCCAGGATGCGTCCCTGCCTGGGTCTATTCTCTCGGGGAGACGAGCGACGAGCTCGGCGGTCGCGTCGAGGTCGAGGATGGGACACCGGACGCAAGGGCCGAGGTCTGAGAGGATCCGCTCGGTGATGGCGTCCTTGTCCACCTCGAAGACGGCGTCCTCGCCCATCTTCCCGAAGGCGTACCAGGAGTTGTCGGTGAGGTGGTCGTTGTCGTAGAGCCGGATCTGCTTGCACGGGAAGAGCTGCTTGTCCGCCAGGCTATCCGGCGTGCACCACTCCCTGGCCGGGGTCCCCGAGCGCTGCTTGCGCAGGAAACACCGCAGGCCCCCGAAGAGCTCCTCCCCCGAGAGCGGGGTCCCGTCCGCCGCGTACTCAGCCCCTACCTCGCCGCGCAAGAGCCCGGAGAAGTCGTCCACGAGCCGCCAGTCGGCCGGGAGCGTGAGGTCGACCGAGACGCGGGCCGAGCCGTTCGCGCCCTCGACCCGGTAGGAAGGGTGGCGGGAGGCCACGGCCGCCGCCCGGCCCAGGTGGCCCTCCGATCTGAGAGGAAAATCTACCCGCACCATCATAGTTCCGATGATTCTAACCCAAGCCGCAAGGAGCGGAGCGCGCTCCTCCTTGCGCCGCGCGGCCCTCGAGGCTACCGTGCGGGTGACCCCGAAGAGGAGAGGCGATCCTTTGAGCGATAGCAACCCGCCGGTCTCGACCGGCCGCGGCGAC
>JADDPU010000192.1 GCA_016781725.1 Rubrobacter sp.
AGCGCGTAACTGGCGTAAGTGTCAGCGAAGGCTCCGACACCAAAGAGGAGACCCACGGCACAGAAGATCCAGCCAATGGGGTTTTCGGGACGGCGCGAGGCGACGAGGGCACCAACCGTAGGGAACGTCAGGAGCAGCACCGCGAAGAGCACTCCCAACCAAGTCTGGTTCCGGGCCGAGGCATTCAGGAAATTTAGTAGCCCGCTGAGCGCGGCGGGCGGTATGGAGAGCGCCCACATAGACCACGCGAGCCGTGTGGCAGTGCGGCGGCTCTTCCCACCGACTCCCCGACCCGGTTGCCTTGCATCTGCCGTCACAACACCACTCTACAGGACCAGCGTCTCCCAAGCGTTACGATGGTTGTTACGACGGCGGTTCCAAAGATCACTCCTCGGGACACGGGTGGCGTATTCGAGAGATCACCTCGGGAACGGCTATACCCCTAACTCTATTACGGATCGTGTCGCCTCCTCCCGTTTGGCCCGTGCCTCCGCGTCAACAGGAAACATCCCACGATCGCCATCGCCAGGCTAAACGGTAGCACCGCTCCGTGCGGGATGTAGTTCGTGAGGAACACCACCGGAACGGCAGCGGGACCGGCGATCGCGAGTAGCCAAGCGACCCAGCGCGGAACGGCGTCCCCGCGCAGCGTCACCCTGCCATAGAACACCGAACCGATCAGCACCGCGAGGACCGCCAGCATCTCGAACGTGAACCCTAGCCCCTGCACGGGGCTCTCCGAGATATCCCCGCTCCCACCCCAATACGCCACTATATCGCCGACGAGAGCGAGCGCCAGTCCGATGAGCAAGACGCGAAACCAGGTCCTCTCATGTCGCCCGCGACCCGACTGAAGGGCGTGCAGGCCCACGAGCCCGGCGATCGCCCCCAAGTACACCAGGAAAAACATCCGGCCGTAGAAGTAGTACTCATCGAGGCCGAGACGAGGGCCGAAAGTGCCGTGGATTGCGCCGGCGAGATCCAGGAGCGGCCTTGAGGCGAGTACCAGGGATGGCGAATCGGCCCCACTAAAGATAGACGCCTGGATGGGCGTCAGCAGCAAGCACAGGAGCCCACCGAGCAAGGCCGCCAGCCCACTCCATCTCACGAGCGATATCCTCACTTCCCCACAAGCAGCGTGCGGCTAGTCTACTAGACCAGAACTACCGAGAACTCCCCAGCCTGGTGTGAAAATCCGGTCGAGTAACGGCCTCCTATACGGATTGGGGTAAGGGTTCAAGCGCTACCTTGTGGCCGAGTCGCTCCAGCTGACGGACCAATCGCTTCGTGTACGCCTCACTGGATCGTTGCCGGTCAAAGTAATCCTCGCCGAGTTCCTCGTAGGGCACTCCACGCTCCAGCACGTGGTAGCAGATCACCAGGATCGAGTGCCCCACCGCCACCGCCGCTTTCTTGGAACCACGTCGGCCTCTGAGGCGGGCGTAGTGCGACGCAAGGTAAGTCCCCTTGGAGCGTGCCGCGGCGCGAGCCGATTCGGTCAGCGCGCTTCTTCTGAGCCACTTGGAGCCCTTACGGGTCTTGCCCGAGCGACGTTTGCCCGCCGACTCCTCGTTGCCGGGACACATCCTT
>JADDPU010000305.1 GCA_016781725.1 Rubrobacter sp.
TGGGCCGAACGGCGTGTGCACCTGCTCCCCGACGGTGAGCTCCCACAAAAACGCCTCCCTGAGCGCCGCGACGTAGGCGAACGCGAGCGACTGCCCGAGGTGCGCCCCCTCGTCGCGCCTGTCGGCGACGAGGATGCCCGCGATGCGGTAGAGGTTCGCGCGGGAGACCTGGAAGATCAGACACGCCCTTACCGTCTGGCGCACGAGCTGCCGCTCGAACTCCGAATACTCCTCGCCGCTGCGCCCCAAGATATCCATCACCCTCGGGGTCGCCCGACGTACCGCCTCCTCGACCGTAAGCCCGTTGACGCCCCGCTTGTAGACGTGGGGGTCAAGGCGCTCCTCCTCCCGCCGCCGCGGGACGCTTAACCATTCCTGCCTGGTGCTGCTAGTCTCCGTCATGGTCCCATTATACCTCACTGAAGCTAGTGAAACAACCTTGAACCTGCTGCAAATTCGGGGTTTTGTGGGAGGCGGGATCTGCGGGGGAAGTAGCGGTAAACTAAGGGCACGGAGCGTTGGTTAGGGGGTGGTCTTTGGATTCGGGTGGGTTTCTCGAGCGGTTGAAGCGGGAGGTCATAGGGCATCCGGCGTTAACGCACCCGTTTTTGGAGCGGTTCGGGGACGGGGATGTGGGGGCCGAGGGGGTAAGGACGTTCGCGGTTCAGTACTACCGCCACGTCAGGGTGAGCCGGTTGTACCTGGCGGCTTTGATCTCTAACTGCCGCGATGACGAGGGGCTGCAGCTCGCGCTCGCCGAAATCCTCTTCGACGAGTACGGCCACCTCAACCCCGACGAGACGCACCCCGCCTTGTACCGCCGCTTCCTGAAGGCCCTTGGGATAGGCGAGGAGGAGCGGGAGGCCCCACCGACACTTCCCGAGATAGAGCTGTACATAACCACCCACTACGCGCTCTGCGGCCACCCGGACATCCGGCTCGGGCTTGGTGCCTTGGGGCCGGCGAGCGAGTGGCCCGTGCCCCCGATCTACGTGCGGCTCGCCGAGGGTCTCAAGAAGTCCGCGGGATTGCCGGAGAAGGCCCTGGAGATCTTTACGAGCCACGTCACCATGGACGTTACCCACGCCCGCATCATGATGGACGCCCTCACCCCTTATGCCGAGGACGAGGAGGGCCAGAGGAGGGTGAGGGAGGGCGCCATGCGTTCGCTGGACGCCCGCTCCGTCATGCTCGACGGCCTCTACAAGGCAGTCTACAGAGAACCGGTCCCGATAGTCGACGCTTCGGTTCGGGCCGCTGGCGAGGGCGCCCCCGAGAGCCGCGGGGTCGCTAGGTGACGGAGTAGAAGAGAGGATCTAGCGTACCCCCGTGCATACTCTTGGCTCCTTGTTCCGTATTCGCGCTCACCTACATTCGATTGGGCGAAGTATCCATGGTGGTTTGTAACCCTCACTTGC
This sequence comes from Rubrobacter sp., assembly GCA_016781725.1. Lineage (GTDB taxonomy): Bacteria > Actinomycetota > Rubrobacteria > Rubrobacterales > Rubrobacteraceae > Rubrobacter_D. Next base: position 1,419 of record JADDPU010000305.1, read on the forward strand.
TTGCTCCGGCGGGAGGAGAGTTGTGTCGCCCAGGGCGTGCGACAACTTATGCCGGTACTCTGCCTGCTAATAAGAGTCGGCCGAACCAAACGGCCCAGATAGGGTAACAAGTCACCGCGGTTAGACCGCCTACTGCTGCCAGAGGGTGCTGCTGGCCACCGAGGAGAAAGCCGACTA
>JADDPU010000628.1 GCA_016781725.1 Rubrobacter sp.
GGCGGCGTCGGGGCCGGTCACCGCTGCACCTAACGCCGTACCCCGCTCGGCAGCAGCTCGGTCCTCGCTCGTCCTCAGTTTGTCGGCTACCGCGCGCCCAAGTCCCCTCGGGTTCGCGTTCGTGACCTCAGGCAAGGAGCTGCCCGACGAACCGAATCTCACCCTGAGTGCCAGTGGCCTCCGCAGGGGGACGCTTCTATGTCGTGTCAAGTCCTGTGGGAAGCGCCTGCAGCTGGCGGAACACCTGTCGGGCGACATAGCGCTTGAGTTCCTTGGGTCAAGTCATGCGGCGTGGCGTGTCTCGGCGTGGTGTCGGGCTGGGTCGTAGGCGGTGTTGGTGTGCCAGCAGACCCAGATGACGCGGAGCCAGGCACGGGCGACGATGCGGACGGCATGAGGGTGTCGGATGCCTCGTTGTCGGGCGGTGGCGTAGAGGTGCTTTGCCCAGGGGGAGCCGTGGCGGGCGTTGTCGGCGAAGCAGGTGAGCGCGACGCGGGCCCGGGCGTTGCTCGAGAAGCGGAACTGGACGTTGCGGCTCTTGCCGGACTGGCGCGTGACGGGCGCGACCCCGCAGGCGGCGGCAACTTGGTCGGCGCTCTCGCAGCGGTCGAGGAGCGGGCCGATCTCGGCGATGACCTGAGCGAGATTGACTTCACCGATGTGTGGGAGGGGGCTGAGGAGTTCGGCTTTGGGATGGGCCAGCAGGACGGCTCCGATGGCAGCGTCGAGTTGAGCGATCGTGCCGAGTGCCGTTTGGATGAGGGCGGTCTGAGCGCGAACAAGCTCGGCGAGGACGACGGGATCTACTCCGACGGGGGCGACGGCCGCGCCACGGAGGCGCTGGAGAAGTTCGGCTGGGGTGCGCCCGCCCCGGTAGCTGTGCCGCCGGCAGAACATGGCGAGCCGTCCTTCGCCGAGTCGGGCGGCAGACTCCGGGGTCGGGTAGTCCGCCATGAAGGCGAGGGCGATGGTGGACCCGAGGCGGGAGAAGATGGCGTTGGCGCCGGGCCGGTGGGCCTCGAGGAGGGCGTGGAGCTGATTGGTGGCCGCCGTGCGGGCCGTCACGTGGTCATCTCGCATGCGGACCAGGGCCTGGAGCTCGCGGGTGGCTGGATCGAGAGGCCGAAGCCGGCGGAGCCGATGACCGTCGGTCCGGAGATAGTCGGCCAGCATGTAGCTGTCGGCAGGATCGGACTTGGCGCGGCCGGCACCCCATCGTGAGCGGGCGGCGTGGAAGGAGTTCGGATGCACCGGCACCACTGGGTGGCCAGCGGCGAGCAGTCTCTCGACCACGATGCCGTCCGGCCGCTCGATGGCCACGGGCAGCTCTGCCGGAGTCGCCAGCGAAGCGAGATCTTGGAGGACCTTGTCCAAGCTCATTTCGTCGTGCCCGATGGCGAAGCGAGCGCAGATAGCTCCCGCGTCGTCGATGACCGTGAGGTCATGATTCCGACTTGCCCAATCCCATCCGACGTACACGGCTTCCCCTTTGCTCTCGAAAATGCCGTCGGTGGCGAGGCCGTGCCGGAATCTCATTGTTCGGCCTTCGAGAGGCGAGTCCTTGGCGCCGGTCTGGTGACCTCGG
>JADDPU010000022.1 GCA_016781725.1 Rubrobacter sp.
GGGTCATGTCCTAGAGTGAGATCGGAAAGGCGGAAAAGAGGTTTACTGAGTTGGATACACACGCAGCTAACTTCGTACGGGCCGCTCGGTTGGACGATGTGCGCGCCGCCGGTCAGATGCCCGTCCGGGTTGCCGGGCACTCGCTTGCGCTCTTCTTCCACGACGGCACGGTACACGCTGTGGACAATCGCTGCCCCCATATGGGGTTTCCCCTACACCGTGGGAGCGTACAAGACGGTATTTTGACCTGCCACTGGCACCACGCCCGCTTCGATCTTGAGAGCGGCGGGACCTTCGACCAGTTCGCTGATGAAGCGCGTGTCTTCCCGGTGGAGATCAGGGACGGCGAGGTGTGGGTGGACCTCGCACCGAGGGAGGATCGGCTCACTTACCTGCACCGACGCCTACAGGATGGGCTGGAGCGCAACATCTCACTCGTTGTGGCCAAGTCGGTAATCGGGTTGCTGGGTGCTGGTGAAGACCTCGCTGAGCCGTTCCGCGCCGGGCTAGAGTTCGGTGTACGCTACCGGAGAGCAGGGTGGGGCCAGGGGCTGACCATCCATACTTGCATGATGAACCTCTTGCCTCACCTTGCCCCCGAGGACCGCCCGCGTGCCCTCTACCACGGGCTTTCGGCTGTCTCTCGCGACTGTGCTGGAGAGCCGCCACGGTTCGTCATCCGTCCACTTCCGACCGGGACGAGAGACCTGGCTACCCTCAAGGGCTGGTTCCGTCGGTTCGTCGAGGTGCGCGACTCAGAAGGAGCAGAGCGCTGCATCGTCTCGGCGGTGCGCGCCGGAGCGGACCACGCCCAGATGGCCGACATGCTCTTCGCCGCAGCTACGGACCACCGCTACCTCGACGTCGGGCACGTCCTGGACTTCACCAGCAAGGCTCTGGAGTCACTCGACGTCGCCGGGTGGTCGCACGCGGAGGCGGTTCTCTCTAGCTTGGCCCGAGGATATACGGGCGCCACTCGGATGGAAGAGTCGAACTCCTGGCGCAACCCCGTGGACCTTGTGGAGATCCTCAAGCACGCCTTCGAACAGTTGCCGGAGGCGCTGGAAAGGGGTCGTAATAGGCGCGGAAGGTGGGAAGGCCGCGAGGAGCTCGCTGCTATGCTACTGGGCGAAGACTCGAAAGCCATCGCCCAGGCTCTGCTCGAGGCGCTGCGGGAGGGTGCCACCGAAGAAGAGTTAGCCCAGGCAGTGGCCCAGGCCGCGGCGCTGCGAATCGCCCGCTTCCCCACAACAAACGAGTTTGGCGACTGGGACACTGCGCTGCACACTTTCACCTTCGCCAACGCCATAAACCAGGGGCTGCGGAGGACCCCATCTCCCGAGCTGCTACGAGGGGTCTTCGACGCGGCGATGAGCGTCCACCTCGACCGCTTCCTCAACGTCCCACCCGCCCGCCTGCCCGAGCCCGACAGTTCCAAGAGGGCTCCGGAGAAGCTGCTGGCCGAACTCCCGGAACTGCTCGACGAACGACAGCGGGTGGACGCAGCGGGTGATCTGGTGGCCGGTTATCTCTATTCCGGGGGAGACGTCGACCGGCTGCTGGCCTTAATTGGCCACCTGCTACTTAGGGAAGA
>JADDPU010000228.1 GCA_016781725.1 Rubrobacter sp.
GTACGTGATCCTGATGCTCAAAAGGGTCTTCGGGCATCCGGTGGAGAAGGGCTTCAAGATGGCCCAGGAGGTGGACGCCACGGGCCGGGTCGTAGTGGCCACTACCAACCTGGAGCAGGCCGAGTTGAAGCGCGACCAGATTCAAACCTTTGGGCCCGACCCGCTCATCCCGCGCTGCAAGGGCTCGATGTCCGCGACCATAGAGCCGGCTGAGGGCTGACCCTAACCGCCCGCAGGTGCGAGCCTCAGGATGCGGTCGTCCTGCTCGCTGACGGGGCTGCCGTAGGAGTCGCGGTTGCTGGTCGAAACCCACAGCGAGCCGTCCGGGGCCTGGGCCACGTCCCTGATGCGTCCGGCCTCGCCGTCCAGTAGCTTCTCCCTCTCTACCACTTCGCCCCGGCCGTTCAGCTCCAGCCTCCAGAGTCTCTCGCCCCTGAGGGCCGCGACGAACAGGTCCCCCTCCCACTGCGGGATCGCGCCGTCCACCAGGATCTCCGCCCCGCTCGGGGAGGCCTCGGAGGTGGCCCAGACCGTGATCGGGTCCACGTATCCCTGGTCTTCACCGCCCTCGCCCTCGACCTCGGGCCAGCCGTAGTTCTCACCGGCCACGATCCTGTTCACCTCGTCCCAGGTATTCTTCCCGAACTCGCTGGCGAAGAGCCGGCCCTCGGCGTCCCAGGCGAGCCCCTCGACGTTGCGGTGGCCGTAGGAGTAGACGGGGCTCCCCGGGAACGGGTTGTCCCCGGGAACGGAGCCGTCCGGCGAGATCCTCAAGATCTTGCCCCCAAGTGAGCTTCTGTCCTGGGAGTTGGCGGTCTCCCCGGCGTCCCCGGTGGTGACGTAGAGCATTCCGTCGGGGCCGAACTTGATCCTGCCCCCGTCGTGGTACGTGTTGGCCGGGATGCCGGTCAGGATCGGCCGCGGCCGCCCGCCCAGCCTGAACCTCACCACCCGGTTGTCCTCCGCGGTCGTGTAGTAGGCGTAGACGTAGCGGTCATCCTCGTAGTCCGGGGAGACGGCGACCCCAAGCAACCCACCCTCGCCGGAGCCGCGCTCGGGGAGGGTCTGCACTTCCCTAACTTCGCCGGAAGGACTCACCCTCAGAAGCCTGCCCGAGTCGCGCTCGGTGACGAGGGCGTCCCCGTCCGGGAGGAAAGCGAAGGACCAGGGCACCTCGAGGTCGGTGGCCAGGGTGCTCACCTCGACCCGCCGCGCGGGAGCGGGGCCTGATCCGGTCGTCGGCTCCCCGTCGGAAGCCTGCGAGCCGGATGCGGTGGTCCTGGGTCCCTCCGCCCGTTCGGTGGTTATGGGCTCGAAGTCGTTCCCGTCTCCCCCACCCTCCCCCGTCGAGTCGCTGCACGCGACCACGGAGAGCGCGAGCAGGGCGGTCAGGAGTAGTAGGATCCCGCCAGAAGTCTTCCGGGTCAGTCTGTGCATGCCGCGTCCTCTCTAACCTGCTAGACGGTGTTACCGCAGATTATATTGCGCGGCGGTGGGTTTCGGCCTCTATGTTCGGAGCGTCGCGAGGTCTGTGTCGGTCAGGTGCAGGTCGGCGGCGGCGACGTTCTCTTCTAGGTGC
>JADDPU010000052.1:0-4054 GCA_016781725.1 Rubrobacter sp.
GATAACTGCTGATGACGGAGATCGTCGCGGTCCACGGGCGTGAGATCCTGGACTCCAGGGGAAATCCGACGGTCGAGGTCGAGCTCGCCACGGTGAGCGGCTTCGTCGGCCGGGCCTCGGTCCCTTCCGGCGCCTCCACGGGCCAGAACGAGGCCGTCGAGCTGCGGGACGGTGAGAAGGACCGCTACGGCGGCAAGGGGGTGCTCACCGCCGCCCAGAACGTCGACACCGAGCTCGCCCAGGTCGTGGTCGGCCTGGACGCCGCCGACCAGCGGACCCTCGACCTCGCCATGATCGAGGCCGACGGCACCGAGAACAAGGGCCGCCTCGGGGCGAACGCGATCCTCGGGGTCTCTTTAGCGGCGGCGAAGGCGGCAGCCGAGGCGGCGGCGCTCCCGCTCTACCGCTACCTTGGCGGGGCTGGCTCCTACACCCTTCCCGTCCCTTGCGCGAACATCCTCAACGGCGGCGCCCACGCGGCGAACAACGTGGACTTCCAGGAGTTCATGATAGTGCCCGTGGGCTTCGACACCTACGCCGAGGCGCTGCGCTCAGTCGCCCAGGTCTACCAGATACTCAAGAAGCTCCTCGCGGAGCGGGGCCTCTCGGGGGGCATCGGCGACGAGGGCGGGTTCGCCCCGGACCTCGAGAGCAACGGGGCTGCCCTCGCGCTCATCTCCGAGGCCATCGAGAGGGGCGGCTACTCCCTGGGGGACCAGATGGGCTTCGCCCTCGACCCGGCGGCCTCCGAGTTCTACGAGGATGGGACGTACAACCTGGCCGGCGAGGGCAGGAAGATCTCGCGGGAGGAGATGGTCGACTACTACGTTAGTCTGTGCGACGAGTACCCGATACTCAGCATCGAGGACGGGCTCGCCGAGGACGACTGGGAGGGGTGGGCCATGATCTCCGAGAAGCTGGGGGGCAGGGTCCAGCTCGTCGGGGACGACCTCTTCGTCACCAACCCCAAGATCCTCGCCCGCGGCATAGACGAGGGGGTAGGGAACTCCATCCTCATAAAGGTCAACCAGATCGGCACCCTCACCGAGACCTTCGAGACGATGGAGCTGGCGCACAAGTCCGGCTACACGACGATGATCAGCCACCGCAGCGGGGAGACCGAGGACGCGACGATCTCGGATCTGGCCGTGGCGGTGAACGCCGGCCAGATAAAGACCGGCGCCCCGGCCCGCGGGGAGCGGGTAGCCAAGTACAACCAGCTCTTGCGAATAGAGGAGGCCCTCGGAACCTCGGCCTTCTACCCGGGGCGGGCTGCGTTCAACCCGCGGGTCAGGCCCGAGAGGAGCGTCTAATGGCGCGCAGGACCAAGATAGTCGCGACTTTAGGACCGGCCACCTCCACGGCGGAGACCATCGGGTCGCTGGTGCGGGCCGGGGTCGACGTGACCCGGTTCAACTTCTCCCACGGGGACCACAACACCCACCTCAAAAACGCCGAGATCGTGCGCGGGGCCGCCAGGGAGCGGGGGCGCAACGTCGCCATCCTGCAGGACATCCAGGGGCCCAAGATCCGAACCGGCGATGTCGCGGGAGACACAGAGCTGGTCGAGGGCAGCCGGGTGGTGCTCGCGCCGGGGGATTTCCTCGGGGACGCGAGCCGGCTCTCCACCTCCTACGACAAGCTCGCCGAGGACGTGCGCCCCGGCCACAGGCTCCTCATAGACGACGGCCTCATAGGGCTCAAGGTGGAGAACGTGGTGGACGGGGAGGTAGTCTGCGAGGTCCTCGAGGGGGGGCCTGTCTCCTCGCACAAGGGCTTGAACTTCCCCGACTCGTCGCTCTCCATCAGCGGGCTGACGCCCAAGGACGTCGAGGACTTGCGCTTCGGGATAGAGGAGCTCGAGCCCGACTGGGTAGCCGTCTCCTTCGTGCGCACGGGGGACGAGGTCAGGGAGGTCAAGGAGCGCATAAAGGAGTTCGGGGGGAACACGCCCGTGATCTCCAAGATCGAGAAGCACGAGGCCATAGAGAACATCGAGGACATTATAGGGGCCTCCGACGGCATCATGGTCGCGCGCGGCGATCTGGCGGTCGAGCTCTCCGCCGAGCGGGTGCCCATAGAGCAGAAGCGCATGATCGCCCGCTGCAGGCGCCTTGGCAAGCCCATAATCGTGGCGACGCAGATGCTCGACTCCATGATCCGCAACCCGAGGCCAACGCGCGCCGAGGTCTCGGACGTGGCCAACGCCATCTTCGATAGGGCCGACGCCGTTATGCTCTCGGGGGAGACGGCCGTCGGGCGCTACGCGATGCAGAGCGTGCAGGAGATGGAGCGGATCTGCCGGGCCGCCGAGGGCGCCATCAACTACGGTCGGGACATCCCGGCGTCGGCCTCGTGGGGCCGCGGCGACCATTACGACGCCCTCACCCACGCCGCCTGCGAGCTCGCCGAGGACCTCGACGCGGAGGCCATCCTGACCTCGACCCAGTCCGGGCTCTCGTGCATAAGGGTTGCCCGCTTCCGGCCGCCGAACAGGATCCTGGCGGTCAGCCCCCTCCAGGAGACCGTGCGGAGGCTCGCGCTCGTGTGGGGCGTTACCTCCATACGCGTCAGGGAGCAGGCCGGCACCCTCGATGAGCGTTTCCGGGAGGCCCTCGAGGCCGCCGAGGAGGCGGGGCACCTCGAGAAGGGCGACCAGATCATCATGACCGGCGGTATCGCCGGGTCTTTGCCCGGGAGCGCCAACGTGCTTGAGATCTACACCGTGGGCGACCAGAGATAAGGGGGCTGGCTCACGCCCATGAGCGTGCCGAGGAGGCTCAGGCCTTTGGCGGTCGTGATCTACGCGGCCTTCCTGGGTCTCCTCCTCGCCTCTTACGTAGCGCCGCTGCAAGCCATCCTGGAGGGCTGGGCCGAGGTCTCGGCCCTCGAACAGAAGCTGCACAGAACCGAGACGGAGAACGCGGCGAACGAGCGGCTCATAAGGGAGTTGAACACCCCCGCCGGCATCGAGCGGGCCGCCCGCGAACGCTACGGTATGATCCGCCCCGGCGAGAAGGTTTATATTATTCCTTCGGAATAGGCTTCAGGTTTCAGCCGTCAGGTGGGGCCGTTCGCGGCGCATCCTGGCCTCGCGACCCGCAACCCGGTTTCGGATGGCCCGCTACGGCGGCTCGCCGGACGTGAAGTAGCGAGGAACAACAAAGACCCTTACACGCAAAGAAACCTGTAGCCTGATGCCTGAAGCCTCTAGACAAGATCGCGCCGCCGTCGCCCGCCAGCTCGGCCGCACCCCGAGACCCTTCCGGGTGGCCGCCCGCTGCCCTTTCGGGCTCCCGAGCGTCATAGAGAACGAGCGAGCGCGCGAGATGCCTACGAGCTTCTGGGCCACCTGCCCCAGCCTCGTCGCCGCGATCTCGCGCGTCGAGTCGACCGGCGGCGTCCGCGAAGCCAGAGAATTGGTCGGCGAGGGAGCTGTGGAGGAGGTCCACGCCGAGCACCACGCCCTCTACGGCACGCGCGTCGCCGGCGTCCGCGCCAGCGGCAGCGTCAAGTGCCTCCACGCCTTCACCGCGCTCCACCTCGCCGACGCCGTCCCCAACCCGGTCGCCGAATGGACCCTGGAGCGCCTCCAGAGGCCGTACCCCAAGAACGCTTGCTGCACCCCGGAGGAGTAGCGAACCTGGTTGCTGTGCCGCGGATCGAACCCGGGGGCCTAGCCCAAAGGCAGAGCCCCGAAAATCCAACCGATGTACGAAGAGGGTCGCCGGGCGGAACCCCATAAGTAAGGCAGAGATAGAGGCCCTCGGGTAACACCGGGGGATCTCTACCACAACGGGTCCCACGACGATAATCGTGTTCCGACCGTGCCGTCCTGGCCAGAGGTGGCTTCGGCCTCGCCCGGGCGGGCATCCTGCCGATGTGCGAGAAGGACTATCCGGCGGGAAGAGGATTTACGCGGCAGAGCCACTATTGGGTACGATCATGGCTACGGCGCGGCGTGGGAGGACGAGGCCAGGCGGGAGGTGGTAGTTCGACAGCCTCTAGACCGGCTGGGAGGTTGGGCCGGGGCGGCCCGCGGGGTAGCTCGTCG
>JADDPU010000052.1:4190-5889 GCA_016781725.1 Rubrobacter sp.
GAGAGGGAGACGTGAACCCATCGTATCGAGAGCCAAACGACTTTGGCAACGGTGCCCCCCATAGTACCGGTAAGCCCAGGCATGCCAACCGGACGCCGGGGGAGGGGGACCGATGGCTGCGCTCGGTCGTGGAGAACTCCTCGGAGATCGTGAACATCGTCGACCCCGACGGCACCTTGAGGTACGCCAACCCCGCCTGGCAGCGGGCCTTGGGATATGACCCGGACGAAGCCATTGGCAAGATGAACGTGCTCGACCACGTCCACCCGGATGACCTGTCCCACGTCTTGGAGGAGACCGAAGAGGCCCTCGCCGAGGGGGGCATCACCACCAACGAGGCCGAGTACCGTTTTCGCCGCAAGGACGGCTCGTGGAGGTGGATGCAGAGCGTGGGCATCTACCTCTTGGACGACCCTGCGGTTGGTGGTGTGGTGGTGGTCTCCAGGGACGTCACCGAGCGCAAGGAGTCAGAGGAGGCGCTGCGCAGGTCGGAAGCTGAGATCTTCTCTATCCTGGAGAGCATCACCGACGGCTTCTTCACCCTAGACCACGAGTTGCGCTTCACCTACGTCAACGTTCAGACGGAGCACATGTTCGGCAGAAGCAGGGAGGATCTTGTCGGCGAGAGGCTCCGGGAGGACCCTACGTTCTACCCGCAGTTCCGAAAGGCCTTGGCGGAGGGCGAGACGGCGAGGTTCGAGGGATACTACCCGTCGCTGGAGGCTTGGTACGACGTCAGGGCATACCCCTCGGAGTCGGGGCTGTCGGTCTACTTCCAGGACATCACCGAGCGCAAGCGCGCGGAGGAGAGGATCCGCCTGCAGTCGCGGCTACTCGATGCGGTGGGCGAGCCGGTTATCGCGCTCGACATCGAGGGCAGGGTTATCTACTGGAACAGCGCCGCGGAGGAAATGTACGGCTGGTCTTCCGAAGAGGTGATGGGCCGCCGCATCCGGGAGATGGCAGTTCCCCAGGAGCTACGTGGGCGGGCGGAGGAGCTATCGGCACACGTTAGGGGGGGGAAGGCCTGGGTCGGGGAGTTCGAGGTGCGGCGCAGGGACGGCACCACCTTTCCGGTGGAGGGGACCAACACGCCGGTCTTCGGCGAGGACGGCGGCCTCGTCGGCGTCATAGCGGTGATCAGGGACATCACCGGGCGCAAAGAGGCCGAGAAGCGCTTGCGGGCGGGCGAGGAGCGTTACCGCACCCTGGTCGAGACCGTCCCGGTGGTGACTTACACGGATCGGGCCTTCGGCACTTATCCGGACCTCGCCATCTACACCAGCCCGCAGATCGAGGCTTTGGTGGGCTATTCGGTTGAGGAGTGGCTCGATCCCGAGAGGGACCTGTGGGAAGAGAGGCTTCACCCGGAGGACAGGGCGTGGGTGCTGGCCGCCGACGAACGCTCCAAGGCTACGGGTGAGCCCTTCACCGAAGAGTATCGCCTGATCGCCAAGGACGGACGAATCGTGTGGGTCAGGGATGAGGCGGCCCTCATGAGGAACGAGGCGGGAGAGCCGCTCTACTGGCAGGGGGTCCTCGTCGACGTCACTGACCGCAAGAAGGCGGAGGAGGCACTCAGGCAGAGCGAACGACACTTCCGTGCCCTCACCCAGAACTCTTCCGATGTCGTGACGCTGCTGAGGTCCAACGGCACCATTCGGTACCAGAGCCCCTCTATAGAGCGCATCCTGGGCTA